>NZ_JBWKWB010000009.1:0-221662 GCF_059421985.1 Pseudomonas sp. GW821-FHT02A11 | reverse complement strand
AACTCTTCAGTTCAATACTGCAATCGGGTTTTGAGAAAACCCTATAAACTTGGCTCAGCAATCGTTGGTTAAACCATGATTTCTCGTGGAGTAACGTGCGATGCTGATAATCAGTTGACTTCAGTCTTACAGCGCAAGCACCCACACGAATTGCTTGATTCAGTTGTTAAAGAGCGGTGGGTCAAGAGCGTTTCGTCTCAACCGAGGCGCGCATTCTACAGCAGCGTCTCATCTTGTCAAGCGGTTATTTTCAGAAGTTTTCAAAATTTCTTGATCAACTTCAACCACTTGCGCTTCGTTCGATGCTTCATCTCACGTCAGCGGGAGGCGAATTCTACAGCGTTACCACTTGCTGTCAACCACCTTTTTCACCGCTTGCGATCAGAGCGTTTCGACCGAAGCACCTCCTCGCTATCGCGAACCTGTAACTCATTGAATCTAAAGAAGTTTTAGGTTCCGACTGCGCCGGAAGTGGGGCGAATTATAGAGAGATTCGGAGGGGCGTCAAGCACTTATTTAAACTTTTGTTACAGCCCCTGCCCTTCTACTGGAAAGGCGCGGAATTCGCCTCGCAATTGCGGGGATTCTCAGCACTAACAGCAGCACACCCATCAACGCATAGACAGCCCACTCTTTAAGATCGGCCCTGACGATCCAGAGGAAATGCAGCAACCCCAGTCCGAGGATCAGATACGCCAGCCGATGCAGCTTCTTCCAGCGCGCACCAAACCGACGCTGACTGTAGCGGTTGGACGTGATCGCCAGCGCCAGCAACCCCAGAAACGCCAGGGTGCCAACAATAATGTAAGGCCGCTTGACTAGCTCGACACCCAACTGTGCCCAATCGAAACCCAGAATAAAGAAGCCATACCCCAACATATGAAGCAGCGCGTAGGTAAAGCACCACAAGCCCAACTGACGACGCACCAGCACCCACCCTGCCCAACCGGTGATTCGCTGCAGCGGCGTCATCGCCAACGTGATCAGCAACAGCACCAGCGTTCCCAGACCGAAGCGATCCACCAGCGCTTTGCCAGGATCAGGGCCCAGGTCGAGAATCCATGCCTGGTGCAGCCATATGACGGGTGGAATGCACACTGCCACAAAGACGGCCAGGCGCCAGAACAGATAACGCATCAATATTTCGTCCGCAGATCCATGCCTGTATAGAGAGAAGCGACTTGCTCCCCGTACCCGTTGAACATTTCCGTTGGCCGAATATTGGGACTGAATAACCCACTCGGCAGCCGCCGCTCACGGGCCTGAGTCCAGCGCGGATGATCGACGGTCGGGTTCACGTTGGCATAGAAACCATATTCATTTGCCGCAATGCTCTGCCAAGTAGTCTTGGGTTGCTCGCTGACCAGACTGATGCGCACGATGGACTTGACGCTCTTGAAGCCATACTTCCATGGCACAACCAGACGCAACGGTGCGCCATTCTGATTGGGCAACTCGCGCCCATACATACCCACGGCCAGAATCGCCAAAGGATTCATGGCCTCATCCAGACGAAGCCCTTCTACATAAGGCCAGTCGATCAGGGCAAAGCTGGAGCGCTGTCCCGGCATCATTTTCGAATCCTGCAGGGTTTCGAAGCGTATGAACTTGGCCTCGGAGGTGGGTTCGACCTGCTTGAGCAGTTCGGAAATCGGGAAACCCATCCACGGGATCACCATTGACCACGCCTCGACACAGCGCAAACGGTAGATCCGCTCTTCCAGTTGGTAAGGCTTCATGAAGTCTTCAAGGGCGTAGCGACCCGGCTTACCCACCTCACCATCGATCACAACGGTCCAGGGCTCGGTCTTCAGGGAGCCTGCGTTTTGCGCGGGATCACCCTTGTCGGTGCCGAACTCGTAGAAGTTGTTGTAGTGGGTGGCGTCCTTGTACGGGGTGATGGCCTCGTTCTGGACAGTCACGGCCTGCCATTTGGTCGAAGGCAGTTTATCCTTGAACCAGCCCGGCGCGCTCCCGGCGTCGACCCCATCGTATTGAGAAACCGGGTCGGCTGCTTGCACCCAGGAAGGCAACGCGCTGACGGCGAGCCCCGCCAAGGAAGCGCCCAACACGGCGCGGCGGGAGAGATAGATTGATTCAGGCGTGACATCCGACTCTTTGCAGGCGGATGCGGAAGGGATCTTGATGAGCATGGCGACTCCGCAGCCAAGGTGATTGGCTCAACCTTATAGGCTGCGAAGTGCCCTGTGAAATGAATCTATGACTCTATTTGTGACGACGCAGGCGCAACAGGTACTGAACCGGGCCAGACGCTGCATAGCCGAGGAAAATCAGCAGCAGGATGCGCGGCGGATCGCTGAACACCACCGCGAACACCAGCACCACCGCGAGAATCGCCACGAAAGGCACCCGCCCCTTGAGGTCCAGCTCCTTGAAGCTGTTGTACTTGATGTTGCTGACCATCAGCATGCCGGCAGCCGCCACCAGCAGCGCCACCAGAAAGGACAGCTTGGAACCCTGGATGCCGTAATCGCTGAATGCCCAGACCGTCCCTGCAACGACACCTGCCGCCGCCGGGCTCGCCAGACCGATGAAGTAACGCTTGTCGGCCTTGCCCACCTGGGTGTTGAAGCGCGCCAGACGCAGCGCCGCCCCCGCCACATAAATGAAAGCGACCATCCAGCCCACCTTGCCCATGTCGCCCAACGCCCAGCCGAACGCCAGCAATGCCGGCGCGACGCCGAACGCGACCATGTCCGACAGGGAATCGTATTCAGCGCCAAACGCGCTCTGGGTGTTGGTCATGCGCGCAACACGGCCGTCCAGACCGTCGAGCACCATCGCAACGAAAATGGCGATGGCCGAGAAGGCGAAGTACTTGCTCGCCCCTGCCGCGTCGCCTGCGCTCAAGGCGCTCTGCGCGCTCATGGCACTGATGATGGCGTAGAAACCGGCAAACAGGTTCGCCGTCGTAAACAGGTTGGGCAGCAGATAGATGCCGCGATGACGGACTTTGCGCCCTTCGTCGTCGTGGCCCTCTTCTATATGTTCATCGATCGGTAGCAGGCTTTCGGCGTCAGAGGCCTTGTTCGGCTCTTCGGGACGTTCGCTCATGGACATTACCTTGCAGCTATGAATTTTCGACAGGTGCTCGCGGCGACATGCGCCAGCAAACGATGCAGCTTTATACCAGATGAACCCCCGGAACGAAAAAACGCGACCCGAGGGCCGCGTTCTTCGTAAACCGCAATCAGGCTACAGAACGTTAGTTCTTGGTCTGGTCAACGATTTTGTTCTTGGCGATCCAAGGCATCATCGAGCGCAGTTGCTCGCCGATGATTTCGATGCCGTGGGCCTTGTTGTTGCGGCGCTTGGCAGTCATCGATGGGTAGTTGGCAGCACCTTCGGCGATGAACATCTTGGCGTATTCGCCGTCCTGGATGCGCTTCAGAGCGTTACGCATGGCCTGACGGGATTCGGCGTTGATGACTTCAGGGCCGGTCACGTACTCGCCGTATTCGGCGTTGTTGGAGATCGAGTAGTTCATGTTGGCGATACCGCCTTCGTACATGAGGTCAACGATCAGCTTCAGTTCGTGCAGGCACTCGAAGTAGGCCATTTCCGGCGCGTAGCCAGCTTCAACCAGGGTTTCGAAACCGGCTTTGACCAGCTCGACGGTACCGCCGCACAGCACGGCTTGTTCGCCGAACAGGTCAGTTTCGGTTTCGTCCTTGAAGGTGGTTTCGATGATGCCGGTACGGCCGCCGCCAACGCCCGAAGCGTAGGACAGAGCGACGTTCTTGGCATTGCCCGAAGCGTCCTGATAGATAGCGATCAGGTCAGGGATACCGCCGCCTTTGACGAATTCGGTACGTACAGTGTGACCCGGCGCTTTTGGCGCGATCATGATCACGTCCAGGTCAGCGCGAGGCACGACCTGGTTGTAATGAATCGCGAAACCGTGGGAGAAAGCCAGGGTGGCGCCCTTCTTGATGTTCGGCTCGATTTCGTTCTTGTACAGCTGGGCCTGGAATTCGTCCGGGGTCAGGATCATGACCAGGTCGGCAGCAGCAACGGCGGAAGCAACGTCAGTCACTTTCAGGCCATGGGCTTCAGCCTTGGCGACAGTAGCCGAACCTTTACGCAGGCCAACGGTGACATCAACGCCGGAGTCTTTCAGGTTGCACGCTTGAGCGTGGCCCTGGGAGCCGTAACCGATGATGGCAACTTTTTTGCCCTGGATGATGGAAAGGTCGCAGTCTTTGTCGTAATAAACTTTCATGAAATTCCCCTGTTATCTTGGCCGTTGAGGCCATGCGCTAAATTATTTGGGCCGCGAGGCCAGTTGCTCAAAAGTGGGTCAGATGCTCAGCACTTTGTCGCCGCGGGCAATGCCCGTGACGCCGCTGCGTACGGTTTCCAGGATGGCGGTGGTGCCAATGGCCTGAATAAAGCTATCCAGTTTGTCGCTCGTCCCTGTCAGCTGCACGGTGTAGACACTGCTGGAAACATCAACGATCTGGCCGCGGAAGATGTCCGTGGTGCGCTTGATCTCGGCGCGCTGGGCGCCGGTGGCCTTGACCTTGATCAGCATCAGTTCGCGCTCGATGTGAGCACTCTCCGACAGATCGACCAGCTTGACCACTTCAACCAGCTTGTTGAGGTTCTTGGTGATCTGCTCGATCACCTCATCATGGCCGACGGTGGTCAGCGTCAGACGCGACAGGGTCGGGTCTTCGGTTGGCGCCACGGTCAGGCTTTCGATGTTGTAGTTGCGCTGCGAAAACAGGCCAACGACGCGAGACAGAGCACCCGGTTCGTTTTCCAGCAAAAGCGAAATGATGTGCCGCATGTTAGGTACGCTCCGTCTTGCTCAGCCACATATCGCGCATCGAGCCGTCTCTGATCTGCATCGGATAGACGTGCTCGGCAACATCGACCTGGATGTCGAGGAACACCAGGCGATCTTTCATGGCGAACGCTTCTTCCATCTTGGGCTTGAGGTCTTTCAGATCGGTGATCTTCATACCGACGTGACCGTAGGCTTCGACCAGCTTCACGAAGTCAGGCAGCGACTCCATGTAGGAGTGCGAGTGGCGACCGCTGTAGCTCATGTCCTGCCACTGACGGACCATGCCCAGCACGCCGTTGTTGAGCAGGATGATCTTGACCGGCAGGTTGTACTGCAGGCAGGTCGACAGTTCCTGAATGTTCATCTGGATGCTGCCTTCGCCGGTAACGCAGGCGACGTGGGCATCCGGGAAGCTCAGCGCAACGCCCATGGCGGCCGGAAGACCGAAGCCCATGGTGCCCAGACCACCGGAGTTGATCCAGCGATTGGGCTTGTTGAAGCGGTAGTACTGCGCCGCGAACATCTGATGCTGGCCCACGTCGGAGGACACGTAAGCGTCCCCTTTGGTGACTTCGCACAGGGTTTCGATCACGGTCTGCGGCTTGATCAGGCTCCCATCGCCACGGTTGTACGGGAACAGGTCGCCACCGGCACGCCACTCGTCGATCTGCTTCCACCAGGTCGCAACGGACTCCTTGCTCGGGGCCTCGCCGATTTCCTTGAGGGTCGCCACCATTTCGGTCAGCACGCTCTCCACGGGACCGACGATAGGCACGTCTGCCTTGATGGTCTTGGAGATCGAAGCCGGGTCGATGTCGATGTGGATGATCTTGGCGCCCGGGCAGAAACGCGAGGCACCGTTGATGACGCGGTCATCGAAACGCGCGCCGACCGCGAGAATCACGTCCGAGTGGTGCATTGCCAGGTTGGCGGTGTAGCTGCCGTGCATACCGAGCATGCCGACGAACTGGCGATCAGTACCTGGATACGAACCAAGGCCCATCAGGGTGTTGGTCACTGGCGCGTTCAGCAGTTGCGCCAGTTCGGTCAGCGGCGCGGAGCCGTTGCCCATGACCACGCCGCCACCGGCGTAGATGATCGGACGCTTGGCGGCCAGGAGCATTTCCACAGCCTTGCGGATCTGACCCGAGTGCCCGCGAACGGCCGGGCTGTAGGAACGCAGCTTGGCTTTTTTCGGGAAAACGTATTCGAACTTCTCGGCCGGGTTGGTCATGTCTTTCGGGATGTCGACAACGACAGGACCAGGACGACCGGACTGCGCCAGGTAGAAGGCTTTTTTCAGGACTTCCGGGATTTCCGACGGGTGTTTGATCATGAAGCTGTGCTTCACGATCGGACGGGAGATACCGATCATGTCAGTTTCCTGGAACGCGTCGGTACCGACCATGGTGCTTGGAACCTGGCCCGACAGCACGACCATCGGGATGGAGTCCATGTAGGCGGTCGCAATACCGGTGATGGCGTTGGTGGCACCGGGACCGGAAGTCACCAGCACCACGCCAGCCTTGCCGGTGGCGCGCGCGTAGCCGTCGGCCATGTGAGTGGCAGCCTGTTCGTGACGAACAAGGATGTGGCTCACGGCCGGCTCTTTGAACAGCGCGTCGTAAATATGCAGGAGGGCACCGCCGGGGTACCCATAGATATGCTCAACGCCTTCGTCACGCAAAAAGCGGACGACCATTTCAGCGCCAGATAAAAGCTCCACGTTGTTCACCTCTAAAACGCCAGAATACCGTCCACAAAAGAGGAGACGGGTCTTAATAGGTTTACTGCCAGCAGAGCATGAGCGACGGTGGTCGCCGACTACGTCAGCACTGACTGAGCAAGTATTGGGATCGCCCCTTAAGTGTTTCGGGGTCTTCCCACCCAGCGCGAGGTAACGCGTTGCGGGTGTAACAGGTCGACGCGGGTGTGCGCCTCATGATCTGCCGAGACGGTCTGCTTCTGGCAGTCCCTCTACAGCGGACTTTGGATTGTTCTGATTCGCCTCTCTCAAGTCAAGTCATCGATGCGCTTTCTTCACTCACCTGCCACGAAAAAGCACCGAATGAGGTCGTCGTCACCTGTGTGTGGTAGGTTTCCACCGCACAGCAAACGAAGTTAAGGAAGCCGTATGCGCTGGAAGAAGCTCGCCGCCACCCTGACGTTGGCAGTCACTTGTGTCACTGGTCATGCGGCGCAGATTTATAAGTGGGTCGATGCCCAGGGGGTCACTCATTTCGACGCCCAGCCGCCTGTCGGGCAACCAGCACAGGAAATCGAATCGCAAAAGCCGGTCACGCCCCCACCCGCCTCGCCCGTACAGCCGGATGCCAATCAGGAGCAGCAAGCGGCCGATGCGAAGGTGAAGAGGCAGGTAGCCGCTCAGGATGCCCAGCGCAAGGAATACTGCCAGCGCCAGCGCACCAATCTCGCCCAGTTACAGAACAACCCGCGAGTGCGTGAAGAGGTTAACGGGGAGCTTCGGCGGTTTACCGAAGAAGAGCGTCAGGCGCGTATCGCCGAGGTCAAGAAGTCCATCGACGACACGTGCAACTGAGGATCACACGGATTCGGTGATCAAACGATCGAACTGCGCCAGCAGCGCTTGCAGCGCGCGGGTTTCCTGAGCACGACTGGCATAGACCATCTGTGCCATTTCCAGAATACCCGACGCATTGGGCAGCGCCAGATCCTGTTCCAGGATGACTTTCATTCGGGGCAGGAAAATCCACTGCAGCCACTGATCGAAATCCAGCGTGTCGACGCAGAACGGCTCACGACTCGACAGTGCCTCGTCGCTGGGTGGCACGTCTTTCCACCAGCCCAGCACACGCAGTTCGCGCTCGATCAGCAGCAGTTGATCGGCGATCTTCGGAAAGCGTTTATCCATTGGCCTTCTGCCGAGCCAGCGCGGCGCCCGCCGCATCGCCTTGTTTCTCGCGGGCCTGGGCGATCAGACCCCACAGGCTGGCTTGCAGGCTGGCACGACCATTGGCGTAGGTCAGACCACGACGGGCCAGTTGTTCGGCCTGAGGGGCATCGCCCTGGGCCAGACGCACTTGCGCCAGGCGATACAGCACCTGAGGCTCGCGCGGAGCGACACGTTGCGCTCGCTCAAGGCTCGACGACGCGCCATTGAGGTCGCCACTGCTCTGCTGTTGCTGAGCCGTGGTCAGCAGCGCGAGTACCGGACCATCGAGTTGCTCGTCAGCCGACAGCCCGCCGCTCGATGCCGAAGGAATACCCGTCGGCGCTGACGACGGCATGTTGTAGGTGTTACTGGTCGCGGCAGGCGGCGTGTAGGTGTTGTCGGCCGGCGCCTGATAAGCCGGGGACGTGGTGATCGGCGCGCTGCTGATTGGCGCCGAGCTCGGCGGCACGAACGTCGAAATCGGTGCTGCGCTGGCATTGGCCCCACCGGGCACCATGACCGTTACGCCGGAATCTTCTTGAATCGATTGCGCTTGCGCCGGGCTCTGCACCGGAGCGCGATAGGTGTTGTTACGGTTTGCCGAGACCCGCTCGCTGTTGGACACGCGAGAACCGGAGTCCACCACCGGGATATTGCTGCGCGTCTGACTGGCGCAACCGTTGAGCAAAGCCAGAGCTGTTAAAGCCGGAATCCACCACTTGTTCACTTCACACCCTCTTCGCTTAGTTCAACCAGCCTTTGACCCAGTCCATCACCGATTCGGCAGGCGCCGACGGGCCACCACAGGTCGGGCCGGGTTGCGGCTCACTGCCGCGAATATACGGCATCTGCACGGCGCCCGGGCAGCTTGCATCGGTGCCTTGGCCGGTGGATGCATTGACCCACGCCTGAACGACGTTGTCGGGCATGGCCATGTCCAGCGGCAATGGGTCAGCCTTCTTCATGAAGCTGGTCCAGATCTGCAAGGCACCGGTAGCGCCGGTAAACGGCGTCTTGCCGTTGTCGTCGCGGCCCATCCACACGATCGCCAGCAAGTCCTGGCTGAAGCCTGCGAACCAACTGTCGCGCGAATCGTTGGTCGTACCGGACTTGCCCGCCAGGTTCAGCGTGCTGGGCAATACGTTGTACACCGACTTGCCCGTACCTTCGCGCATCACGCGCTGCATGGCGTTCTGCAGCAGATAGATGGAGCCCGGATCGAAGCGCTGCTGGATCTGGAACGGATAACGTTTGAGCGGCTCCCCCTCGGCAGTCAGCACGCTGCGAATCCCGCGCAATGGCGTGTTGAAACCGCCGCTGGCGATGGTCTGGTACATAGTCGCCACTTCGATCGGGCTCAGCGCACCTGCCCCCAGCAGCATCGACGGGAACGTCGGCCAGTCGCGGGTCACGCCCAGCTTGGTCAGGGTCTTGAAGACGTTCGGCACGCCCAGATCCAGACCCAGCTTGGCGCTGGACAAGTTGTAGGAATGCGCCAGCCCCTGGTACAGGAAAATGTTGCCGTGGGCCTTGTGGTCGAAGTTCTGCGGCTTCCAGATCTGGCCGTCAGCGCCTTTGACCTGGAACGGCTCATCCGGCACCCAACTGGTCAGGGTGTACTGCTGCGGACGCTCGAGCGCGGTCAGGTAAATCGCGGGTTTGACCAGCGAGCCGATCGGACGCACCGCATCCAGCGCGCGGTTGAAGCCCGCGAAACCGGCCTGACGGCTGCCGATCAGCGCTTGCACTTCACCGGTTTCCGGGTTGGTCACGACCATCGCCGTTTCCATATCATCCGCGCCCTTGCGCCCGGCAATCTTGGCGAAGCTTTCGCGCACGGCCGCTTCGGACTTCATCTGCAGGATCGGGTCGAAACTGGTGAAGATGCGCAGGCCTTCTTCGGTCAAGTCTTCGTCGCGGTAGTCCTGACGCAGCTGGCGTTTGACCAGATCGAGGAAGTCCGGGAACGAGCTGTCCGCCAGCGACCCCATCTTCGTCACACCCAGTGGCATTTTTTTCGCGGCGGCCACGGCCTCGGCCGAAGCAACACCCTGCTGCTCCAGCAGATCGAGCACCAGATTGCGGCGCTCAAGGGCACGATCCGGATTGCGACGCGGGTTGTAATAGGAAGGCCCCTTGACCAGACCCACCAGCAACGCCACTTGATGCAGCTTGAGTTCCGACAGCGGCTGGCTGAAGAAATACTGGCTGGCCAGACCGAAGCCGTGGACCGCGCGCTGACCGTCCTGACCGACGAACACTTCGTTCAGGTAAGCCTCGAGGATTTCCTGCTTGCTGTAGTGCATCTCCAGCAGCACGGCCATCATGATTTCGGTCAGCTTGCGCGTGATGCTGCGCTCGTTGGTCAGGTAGAAGTTCTTGACCAACTGCTGAGTCAGTGTCGAACCGCCCTGACGCAACTGCCCCGCCGATGCGTTGACCCAGAAAGCCCGCACGATCGACTTGGGCGACACACCCAGATGGTGATAGAAATCACGGTCTTCGACGGTCACGAGCGTGTCGAGCAGGTAAGGCGGCGCCTGATCGAGCTTGATCAGAATGCGGTCTTCGAGGTTTTTCGGGTACAGACCGCCAATCAGCAGCGGTTCGAGCCGCGCCACGGCCAGTTTGGAGCCGTTGGCGGCAGTCAGGTCGGCGACGTAATCGCCGGAGAACCGCACATGAATTTGCTGGGCCGGGTCTGCGCCTTCATAAAACTGAAAACCACGGGTATTCAGGTCGACGTTATTGCCGTTCACGGCCGCAGCGCCTGGCCCGTTGGCGACGCTTTCGCGGCGATAGCCCAAGGCGTCGAGTTCGAGCAGGAAGTCATCACGCGACAGCTTCTGGCCGACGAACAGCTCAAGCGGACGGGCGTAGACCTTGGCCGGAATCGTCCAGCGCTTGCCGGAGAATTTTTCCTGGACGATGGAATCCAGGTAAACAGCGAAGCAGGCCAGTACCACCAGCCCGACAAGACTGAGTTTCAGGGCCCAGCCCAACAGACTGCGCATGCGGCTGTTGGTGGGTTTAGGGGATTTTTTTGCAGTGCGGGATCGAGTCATGGCGGCGGATTATACGCACTTTCAAAGTCATCGGCAGACCACCTCACAGCGGTTTGCAGCGATGCGCCGAGCGGCCATAATGGCCACCTTTAGTCATTTCAATATCGACTTCTCATCTTTCAAGGATCGTCCGTGAGCCAGACACTGATAGCAGCGCTTCAAAATCCTGCCCTGTTTCCCCATCCGGTGGAGCAATTTCAGGTCATCGAAACGCATATTTCATGGGTGCTGCTCACTGGCCCCTACGTTTATAAGATCAAGAAACCGATGAACTTCGGCTTCCTCGATTTCACTACCCTGTCGGCTCGCGAACATTTCTGCCATGAAGAGCTGAAGCTCAACGGTCGCCTGACTGAAGATTTGTATCTGGAAGTTTTGCCGATTACGGGCAGCGCTGAAGCGCCGCAGCTTGGCGGTGAAGGCGAGGTCATCGAATACGCGCTGAAAATGCGTCAGTTCTCCCAAGACGGCCTGCTCAGCACCCTGCAGGCCAAGGGTGAGCTGACCACTGCGCACATCGACGAAATGGCCCGGCAGATCGCCGAATTCCACCTGAACACGCCGCGAGTGCTGTCAGAAAGCCCGCTGGGCTCGCCTGAGTACGCGATGGCGCCCGTCACTCAGAACTTTGAGCAGATCCTGCCGTTTCTTTCCGAGAAGGCCGACCTCGTTCAGCTCAATGCACTGGAAGCCTGGGCGAACGCCAGCTACGAGCGCCTGAAAGAGTTGATGGGCCGCCGCAAGGCCGAAGGCTTCATCCGCGAATGCCACGGCGATATCCACCTGGGTAACATCACCCTGATCGACGGCAAGGTCGTGATCTTCGACTGCATAGAATTCAACGAGCCGTTCCGCAAGACCGACGTCTATGCCGACATCGGTTTCCTGGCCATGGACCTGGAAGACCGCGGCCTGAAGAGCCTGTCCCGCCGCCTGATCAGCCAGTATCTGGAGCACACCGGCGATTACGAAGGCCTGGAACTGCTCAACTTCTATAAAGCCTACCGCGCATTGGTTCGCGCCAAGGTCGCCCTGTTCAGCCTCTCGCCCGATGCCGATCACGTGCAGCGCGCCACCACCCTGCGCCAGTACCGCAACTACGCCAACCTGGCAGAAAGCTACAGCGCCATTCCTTCGAACTTCCTGGCGATCACCCATGGCGTGTCGGCTGTCGGCAAAAGTCACGTGGCCATGCGTCTGGTTGAAGCGCTGGGGGCCGTTCGTCTGCGCTCGGATGTCGAACGCAAGCGTTTGTTCGGCGACAGCCAGGACCTGTATTCGGCGGACGTCAGCAGCAAGACCTATCAACGCCTGAACGAGCTGGCAGCGGTTGTCCTGCGCGCCGGTTTCCCGGTGGTGATCGACGCGACCTACCTCAAACACGAGCAGCGCCTGACCACTGCCAATGTCGCCGAAGCGACCGGCGCGCCGTTCCTGATTCTCGACTGCGCTGCGCCAAAGGCAGTGATCGAAGGCTGGCTGGCCCAGCGTCAGGCGCAGAACGATGACCCGTCCGACGCCACGATGGAGGTCATCGACGCGCAGTTGGCCAATCGCGAGCCTTTGACGGCTGACGAAATCCTGCGCAGCCGTCACGTTGAGACCAATCTCAGCGGCGATCTGGACAAGCTCGTAACCGACATCCGTCAGTGCCTGCCGGGTCTGTAAACCCGAGCGCAAGCGCAGCGCACCAATCATCGAATCGTGAAGAACATCACTTCACGACTCGATGATGGTGGCATTATAATGGCGTCAGAATTCCAACAAGGTGACGCCAGGATGAACCAGCCCAAACAGCTCGACTCGCCGCTTTTCGCGCTGCTGCGAAAAGATGACGTGAACGCCTTCAATCTCCAACGTCCCAAAACCGGCCCTATCGATCTGGTCGGCGGCGATTTTCGCGGCCTGGATCTGCGCGAACTCAACGCTGACGAGATCGACTTCTCGGACGCCTACTTTCGCTCGGCCGACTTGCGAGGCGTGGACTTCCGTACAGCCTCACTGGAAGGCGCCAGCATTGCCCACGCGCAAATCTCCGGGGCCTACTTTCCGGCTGAACTGAGCGCTGATGAAATCCTCATGTCCGTCAATTTCGGTACCCGCCTGCGTTACCGCACCCGCTGAGTCATACCGACGCTCGCGCTCGCGAGGCGTCTATTTCCTGCCCTGCATGCGCAGACATGCCGGGCCTGCGCCAATCGAATTCCCTCGTTTGAAGCTACCGCCTGGCGGTTGGGCCGGTATTTGCCGATGAATCCAGTCGAGTGCGAAATAACCCGCTCTACACTGATTGCATGGCTTGCATAGGCAGTGTTTACAAGTCCAGGAGGTCAGGACCAAGGAGCTACACCCGCAAGGAGGCATCATGGAAGACGAACTGTTACAGATGAAAAATCTGGGCAAGACATCCGCACAATGGCTACACGCATCCGGCATTCACAGCGTCGCCGACCTACGTCGACTCGGAGCCATCGGTGCTTATCGAGCGGTCAAGACCCGCGGGTTTCGATCACGCAAGTCATTGCTCTATGCCATTGAGGGCGCGCTGCTCGACCAGCACTGGCGCGACCTGCCTCCTGAACGCAAGGAGGAACTAATCGAACAATTGTCCGGGAATGGGGGCCAACACCGACTGTAACGGGCAATCCTGAAAATAGTTTGAGATTGCCTGTTGACTTACAAATGAGAATCACTATGATTATCACATCCAGTCGCGAGACTGGCTGGTAACCTGAAAGGCTCCTTGGTTCGGACTCTCAGATTATCTCCTCATCAGGCTAATCACGGTTTTTGACCCGGCTTTTTGCCGGGTCTTTTTTTGCCTGTGTGATTTGCCCGCTCAAGGCCGCACCCCAAGATGCGCCAGCAGGTCATCCAGCAGGCTGTTAGCCCCTAGTCGCAAGCGCCCCGGCTCCAGCCAGCCCGGCCCGAATCGCGCCTGCGCCATCTCCAGATACAGCCGCGCCTCGCTCAATGTGCGCACATTGCCAGACGCCTTGAACCCCACTTGCGAGCCCAGTTCGGCAATGGCCTCGATCAGAATCCGTGCCGCCTGCGGTGTGGCACAGGCAATCTGTTTGCCGGTACTGGTCTTGAGAAAGGCTGCCCCCTCACGAATGGCCGTGCGGCAGGCGCTGTGGATAATTTGCGGATCGCGCAGCACACCGGTTTCCAGAGTGACGGTCAGCCTGCCGCGCTGTCCGCATTTGGCCCTGCACGCGGCGATCATTTCACCACCGAGCCGCTTGTCGCCGCTCATCTGCGCGTTGAAGGGGTAGACCAGATCGATTTCGTCGACACCTGCCAGCATCGCGGCGTGGGTTTCCGATTCAACACTGCTGATCGAAGCCCCTCCGTTCGGGAAATTCACGACGGCGGCCACCTTGACTTCCCGCGCATTGAGGCTGTCGAGCGTCCTGCGTGCCAGCCCGGCGAATCGGGGCGATACGCAAACCGCTGCAACGTTTCCCACGGGAGTCAGCGCCCGTTCACACAACGCGACAATTCGCTCGGAACAATCATCCGCATTCAACGACGTCAGCTCAAGCAACCCTAATGCCTTGCGAGCAACCTCTTCATCACTTTCATTCGCCCTGTTCATGCCACCCTCCTCGTCACCCGGCCAGATCCGGGGCTGCGACGATAATCCAGGGCGAGGGCGCGTGAGCGGCCACAAGGAGGCTAGAGAGTGGGCCTACGTGACTATCAGAAATATCCTAAGGAATTTGCCTGCAAAAATACGCGGATCCGTCAGCGAGAAGGGGCTCGCATCCGGGCGCAGTAATCCTGATCGGGGATCGCCGCGGTAAACCAAACGTAATCGGCGCTGTGAGGTTCGACCTCGCTGCCCACCTGAGCGAACAGCAAGACGACCGATGTATCGGTGCTCCCCAGATCGGCCATGTGCAGGGGTACGCCAAGGTCTTTGCGGACGTGATAGCTGCCGGCAAACAGCAGCGCAGGCGCAGGCGCGTCCATCACGCTGCGGGCCATGCGTCGATCCCGCTGTTGCTGGACGGACAGCATGGCGGGCAGCGCATCCTCGGGCAGCAGGCCGCAGTGAGATTCGCGAACCTGAGAGAGCAGCTGTTCAAGAACCGTGCTGCTGGTCGACAGCGTGCCGCTCAACGCTGGGCGCTGGTGATAAATCGCCCCCACTTCCTGCGCGCCAAGGTTGGCTGATAGCAGCGGGTACGGCTGAGCCAGGGCAAAACGCACCACCGGACCATATAGCGCCCAATCCCAGCCCTTCTGCCAACCAAGGGCGGCGGGAAAATCGGCGGGATAGCTGCCCTGCTGAATCTGTTTTTGCACAGCGTCGACTGTCGCTTGCTGGTCGGGCGTGAGCATCTCCAGCAACAGGCTGCCTTGCTTGCGTTGATCGGCAAGCGCCTGCAACAGCCACAGTTGCAGCGCATGGTGATCGGGGTTGTCATGCTGCTCGCCGACCAATACCCGCGACGCGTCCGCCAGCCGGACGACGAGTTGTTGCGGGGTCAGGGTTTGCCCGCTGTTGAGGTCCCGAATCATGCCCAGATCCACGTGCTCACGCCCCTCGGGGCTCTGCCAGCTGGGAAGAGGCGGTAACGTTGGCGGCGACTGGCACGCGCTTGCCAACGACAACACCAGCAAAAACAGGTGACGACGCACACGAACTCCTTGCTCAGCGCGCGATGATCAGCGGATGGCCCCGCTCGGGATGTCGCTGCACCAGCACCTCCAGCCCGAACACGGCCTTGAGCGCATCAGGCACCAGCACCTCTTCGGGGGAACCCAGCGCGTAAGGACGCCCCGACTCCAGCAACAGCAGGCGATCGCAATAGCGCGCGGCCAGGTTCAAGTCGTGCAGGATCACCATCACAGCGCCCCCACGATTGGCAAACTCGCGCACGGCCTGCAGCGTCGTGTGCTGATGCAGCGGGTCGAGCATCGAGGTCGGCTCGTCGAGCAACAGCGTCTGCCCACCCTCGCCCGGCCACAACTGCGCCAGCACACGGGCCAGATGCACCCGCTGACGTTCACCACCCGACAGCGCCAGGTAACTGCGATCGTGCAAATGCCAGGCATCGGCGGCCTCAAGTGACGCCTGAATGATCTCGACATCTCGTTGCAGGCCGCTGTCGTGGGGCAAACGGCCCATCGCTACCACTTCATGCACCTTGAACGCGAAGCTCAAGGTCGAACTCTGCGGTAACACGGCCAGGCGTTTCGCCCGTTGCTGGCCCGACCAGTGCGAAAGCGGCTGGTCATCCAGCCAGAGCTGCCCGGCGCTGGTCTTCAGTTCCCCACACAATGCGCCCAGCAGCGTGCTCTTGCCAGCACCGTTCGGCCCCAACACACCGAGCATCTGGCCGGGTTCCAGCCTCAGGTCGATACCCGCCAGCACACATTTGCCGTCCCGATGAACGCTGAGGTTTTCGGCTTTCATCATTAGGTACGGCCTCGCACCAACAGAAACAGAAAAAACGGCGCGCCGATCAGCGCGGTAACAATCCCGATGGGCAGTTCAGCCGGCGCCAGCACCAGACGGGCGAAGACGTCGGCCAGCAGCAACAGGCTCGCCCCGGCCAATGCCGAGGCAGGCAACACCACGCGATGATCCGGGCCTGCAATCAGACGCACCAGATGCGGCACGATCAAGCCGACAAACCCGATCAGTCCTGCTGCTGCAACGGCAGCGCCGACACCCAGGGCGATGCACAGCACCAGTTCGCGCTTGAGCCGTTCCACCTCGATGCCTAAGTGCCGCGCCTCCGACTCACCGAGCAGCAGCGCATTCAACGCTTTGGCCCTGCGCGGCAACCAGAGGATCACCAGCACGCAGACCAGCAGCAGCGGCCAGAGCCTCGCGTAACTGGCGCCGTTGAGGGTGCCCAGGTTCCAGAACGTCAGGGTGCGCAACGTCGCGTCATCGGCCAGGTAGGAAAACAGGCCGATGATCGACCCGGCCAGCGCCGTCATCGCCACCCCCGCCAATAACATGATTCCGACGCTGGTCTGGCCATCTCGACGTCCCAGTCGATAGACGATGCCAGTCACGATCAGCCCCCCGGCAAATGCCGAGATCGACAGCAAATACGGAGCGATCATCGAGGAAATTCCGCCGTACCAAGCGCCCGCAACAATCGCCACGGCCGCACCCAGCGCAGCGCCGCTGGAGACGCCGACCAGACCGGGATCAGCCAGCGGGTTTCGAAACAGGCCCTGCATCGCCACGCCGGACAACGCCAGCACGGCGCCGACCGCCAGCCCGAGCAGCGTCCTTGGCATGCGAATTTGCCCGAGGATCAGCTCGGCCTGCTCCAAATGGTCACCCGAAACCGGGACGCCCAGCAGGCGTAGCCCGGCTCGCAGGGTGTCCATGAGCGGCAGGCTCACGGGCCCCAGCGCCAGCGAAAGCCAGATCGCCAGCACGCATATGATGCCCAGGACAATGAACAGGGTGCGAGGCCGCAGCATGGCCCTCATTGCGCGGGCGTGACCTTGGCATTGAGCGAGGTGTCTGCCGGGTAGAAGGCTTTGGTCAGGGTTTTCATTGCCTCAGGCAAACGTGGGCCCAGGCCGCCGACCAGCAGCGTGGGGTCGACTTCGATCAGGCGGTTATTGCGTGCAGCCTGGGTGGCTGCCAGCAGAGGGTTCTCCTTGAGCAGGGCATCGCGGGAGGCGGCGTTGTCTTGCGCGCGATCCGTGAATACCAGCACCTCAGGATTCAAGCCGGCCATGGCTTCGGTGGAGAAAATTTTGTAACCGGCGTGGGTCGCAAGGTTACGGCCACCTGCCTGTTTGATCAGCCAGTCACCCACAGTGCCGACCCCCGCCACCATAGGGCGAGAGCCCGCATGGCTGACCAACAGCAGCACGCCTGGCGCCGATTGATGCTGTTGCGCCTGCGCGACCCAGGTGTGCTGGCTCTCCAACTGCTGGGCATACTGTTCGCCGGCTTCGCGGGCCTGGGTTTCTTTGCCGAGTAATGCACCGAGTTTTTGCAGATTGCCCTGCAGCGCGCTGATTTCAGCGCCTGCGGAGAAGACTTCAACCTTCACGCCCGCCGCGCGCAATTGTTCCAGCACAGGGGGCGGCCCCATTTCTTCCGTCCCCAGCAGAATATTCGGACGCAAACTCAGGATGCCTTCCGACGACAACTGACGTTGATAGCCGATGCTCGGCAATGACTTGATGGATTCAGGGTGTTGGCTGGTGGTGTCGATGCCCACCAGATGCGACTCCCCGCCCAGCGCTACGACCCACTCCGTCAACGCGCCACCGGCACTGACCCAGCGCTGCGGCTGTGCATCGGCCATCGCCAGCTGCGTGAATGTAATTCCGATCAGAACAGCAGTCAGCTTGGCGATCAAGCGCATGAGAGGAAGCGTCCTTTATAGAGAGGGGGCGCGTCTGGAGAAGCCTGGAATCGACGCGTCATTTGCAGAGCTGTCAGACTAGGCGGCCCGCGACAGCGGGGCAATTTGATAATGACTTGCATTTACACGTCAAGCGCGAAGGAGGCTCCGCTGAAACACTTGTGTAACGCAATGGATCTGGACGAAGGAAAAAGCCGTGCATTCGAGGTCGATGGCTTCTCCCTGCTGGCCGTGAGGCGTGCCGGGCAGGCCTACGTCTACCAGAATCGCTGCCCTCATCGCAGCGTGCGACTGGAGTGGGAGCCTGACCAGTTTCTTGATGCCAGTGCCAGCCTGATCGAGTGCGCGACCCATGGCGCGCTGTTTCTGATCGAAAGCGGCGAATGCATCGCAGGGCCGTGCGAGGGTAAATCACTGATCGCCATCGAGTGCGGCGAAGACGCTCAGGGGGTCTGGATCAAGCTGCCGGCACGGGACTGAGGGCGACCGCTTGAGCCAGATGCACCTCCAATCGACGATCAACCCGCACCTCTTCAGGCGTTAGCATCACGCCATACGCAAGCACTTCGACGCCTGCGGCCACCGCATCCCTCAAGGCTGCGGCATACCCCGCGTCTATTTCCTCGGCAGGCCGAACGGCTTCGATCCCGGTCAAGTTCACGCAATACAGCAGCACCGCACGCACACCCTCTCGCGCCAGCGCCGCCAACTCGCGCAGATGCTTGGCGCCGCGCTGGGTCACCGCGTCGGGGAAGGCTGCGACGTTGCTGTCGTCAAACCCCAGTGTCACGCTTTTGACTTCCAGATACAGCGAGCCCTGCGGGTAGTCCAGGCGGAAGTCGACGCGACTGTTTTCCTGGCCGTAGGCGACTTCGCGCTTGAGCGCGGTAAAGCCGTTCAGCTCAGTGATCACACCCGCCAGCAGCGCTTCTTCGACCAGCTTGTTGGCTCGCCCAGTGTTGACGCAGGCGAAGCGCCCTTGAGGGGTTTCGCTGATTTCCCAGGTACCGGGCAGCTTGCGTTTTGGGTCATTGGAGCGGCTGAACCACACGCGCCCGCCGGGCATCATGCAGTTGAACATGGAGCCAGTGTTGGGGCAGTGAATGGTCAGCCGCTCACCGTTGGGGGTTTCGATATCCGCCAGAAAACGTTTGTAACGCTGCAGCAGACGGGCTTCTTCAAGTGGCGGAGAAAAGCGCATCAGCCTTGCCAACTCCGCAGTCCGCGCCCGATTCGCTCGACTGCTTGCTGCAACCGCTCCAGGCTCTGGGTATAAGCAAAACGCACATGGTGGCCGGCCTGGTGACGGCCAAAATCCAGGCCTGGCGTGAACGCGACGTACTCGGTCTCCAGGAAATGTCGGCAGAACGCAAAGGCATCGCCACCAAAGGCGCTAATGTCGGCGTAGAGATAGAAGGCGCCTTCGGGTTCTACCGCGATGTTGAAGCCCAACTCGCGCAAGGCGGGCAGCAGGAAATCCCGGCGCTTGCCGAACTCGGCGCGACGCTGTTCGAGGATTTCCAGGGTCTGCGGTTCGAAACAGGCCAGTGCCGCAGACTGCGCCATGCTGGGTGCACTGATATAGAGGTTTTGCGCGAGTTTTTCCAGATCACCGATCGCCGCTTCAGGCGCAACGAGCCAGCCGAGGCGCCAGCCGGTCATGCCGAAATACTTTGAAAAACTATTCAGGACAAAGGCGTCGTCATCGACTTCCAGCACACTGCTGGCATCGGTGCCGTAGGTCAGGCCGTGGTAAATCTCGTCCACCACCAGATGCCCGTCCCGCGCCTTGAGCGAAGCGGACAGCGCCGCCAGTTCATCGCGATGCAGTAACGTGCCGGTCGGGTTGGCCGGCGAGGCCACCAAGGCGCCGACGCTGTCTTGATTCCAGTGTTGGGCGACCAGTTCCGGCGTCAGTTGATAGCGCACCTCGGGACCGACCGGCACAAGCTGCGCCGCGCCCTCAATCAAACGCAGAAAGTGCCGGTTGCAGGGGTAACCCGGATCGGCCAGCAGCCAATGCTTGCCGGGGTCGACCAGCAGGCTGGAGGTCAACAACAGCGCGCCTGAGCCGCCGGGAGTGATGAGAATCCTCCCCGGATCGATGCTCACGCCGTAGCGCTGCTGATAGAAGCCCGCGATGGCTTCGCGCAATTCGGGCAGCCCGCGGGCGGCTGTGTAACGGGTCTTGCCCGCCGCGAGCGCGGCCTGCCCGGCCTTGATGATGGGCTCGGCGGTGGTGAAATCGGGCTCGCCGATTTCCAGGTGAATGACGTCGTGCCCCGCCGCCTGCAGTTCATTGGCACGGGCCAGCAGCGCCATCACATGAAAGGGTTCGATGGCGCGGCTGCGCGCACTGTAGGGCTGGGGCATCGGTCTTCCTTTATTCACAAGTATCGAAACAGGCCGTCGATT
Organism: Pseudomonas sp. GW821-FHT02A11; assembly: GCF_059421985.1. Lineage (NCBI taxonomy): Bacteria > Pseudomonadati > Pseudomonadota > Gammaproteobacteria > Pseudomonadales > Pseudomonadaceae > Pseudomonas > Pseudomonas sp. GW821-FHT02A11. The sequence goes on along the minus strand of NZ_JBWKWB010000009.1, from coordinate 201,094 downwards.
CTACTCAACCGCCTGCAATGCGACAGGCTTTATCCACCCGCCCCTGTCGCAAAAGTGCCGACGATCCACAAATCGCGACGTTATCGTCCAAGGGGCTAGACTGATGGCACTGCAAAATAATATAAAACCGGGCGCTTTGGCTGTGGTCATAGTTCACGGGCGCGTTGTAGAGCCAGGCTCGACAACCGGGAGTAGCGCGCTCCGATTCGATCTGGTAAGTTCGCCCGCTTGCAGCCGCAGGGCCGGCAGGTGTCGGCGATGGATCATTACCCTGCGCAATGGCTTAGAAGAGTGAGAGGCGGTCCGTTCATGCCCACCGAAGAAAAGCAAAAAAACAACCAAACGATTAGCGGTTTCGCGCCTTACGTTGAAACCAAAGGCGAGGAATACATGGGTGCGCCCATGCGTGCTCACTTCGTCAAGATCCTGAACAAGTGGAAACAGGACTTGATGCAGGAAGTCGACCGCACGGTTGACCATATGAAAGACGAAGCGGCCAATTTCCCTGACCCTGCCGATCGTGCAAGTCAGGAAGAAGAGTTCGCTCTGGAACTGCGTGCTCGTGACCGTGAGCGCAAGTTGATCAAGAAGATCGATAAGACGCTGCAACTGATCACCGACGAAGAATATGGTTGGTGCGAATCCTGCGGCATCGAGATCGGCGTCAAGCGTCTTGAAGCCCGCCCGACTGCCGACCAGTGTATCGACTGCAAGACGCTGGCTGAAATCAAGGAAAAACAGGTCGGTAAATGACCCTGTTTTTTTGCATGAGACAAAGGACGCTTCGGCGTCCTTTGTCGCTTTAACGGTTCAGATGCTGCCTTCGGTCCCACAGCCGTAGCGGTGAAGCTTTGGGTAGTCCACTTCCTACATGAACCGTGGCAGCGTCCGGTTTTTTGGACCTGTGATTTCCAGTACCATCACCGCCCATGAAATCCCCTTCCTATATAGGGCGCTTTGCGCCAACTCCGAGCGGTTATCTGCACTTCGGCTCGCTGGTCGCAGCGCTGGCGTCGTATCTGGATGCACGCGCGGTCGGTGGTCTGTGGCTAATGCGCATGGAAGACCTGGACCCGCCCCGTGAGGAGCCCGGCGCACAGGCCGCAATCCTCGATACGCTGGAAACCTACGGCTTCGAGTGGGACGGCGAGTTGGTCAGGCAAAGCGATCGCCGCGATGCCTATCAGGACATCATCAACCGCTGGTTCAGCTACGGCCTGGCCTACGCATGCACCTGCTCGCGCAAGCAGCTGGAAGACTATCAGGGCATTTACCCCGGCCTTTGTCGCAATGCGGGGCATTCGCCAGATAACGCTGCCATCCGCATTCGCGTGCCGGAACTGGAATACCGCTTCAAAGACCGGGTGCAGGGCGCATTCGCGCAACACCTGGGGCGTGACGTCGGTGACTTCGTGATTCGTCGTCGCGATGGCCTGTACGCCTATCAACTGGCAGTGGTGCTCGACGATGGCTGGCAGGGCGTCACCGACATCGTGCGCGGCGCCGACCTGCTGGATTCCACGCCCCGTCAGCTTTACCTGCAAGAACTGCTGGGCCTGCCGCAACCGCGCTACCTGCACGTTCCGCTGATCACCCAACCCAACGGGCATAAGCTGGGCAAGTCCTACCGCTCGCCGCCGCTGCCCGCTGATCAGGCGACTCCACTGTTGATGCGAGCCTTGCGCGCCCTTGGCCAGCCGGCGCCAGGCGAGTTGTCGTACGCCACCCCACGTGAAGTGCTGGGCTGGGGAATCGCTCACTGGAATGCCGAATTGATCCCGCAGGTCGCCACGATCGAGGAAGCTCGAATAGACTGAGCCAGAGCGGTTGCCCCGAAATGCAGCACAAAGCTGGCCGAAACGTCGCTTGCAGCCGGATAGCCATCCGTTACCATGCCGCTCCTTCGGGCTCATGTCTTCGTCACACTCAACCTGGGAGGCCAAATGTACATCTACCGATTGGTCCTGCTCCTGGTGGTAGGCATCTACCTTTTCTCCCCGGCCATCATGGACTGGTGGATCGACGCGACAGGCGCTTGGTACCGGCCTTACATGCTGTGGCTGATCCTGATCGTGGTGACTTTCATTCTGCAGAGCCAACGAGATGCCGATGAGCTTTAGCCTGACCCAGATGATTCTGGTCAGTGCTGCCTACCTGCTGGTGCTGTTCGGCGTGGCCTGGATCAGCGAGCGCGGCCTGATCCCGCGCTGGATCATCCGCCACCCATTGACCTACACCCTTTCGCTGGGGGTCTACGCCAGTGCATGGGCCTTCTATGGCACCGTGGGCCTGGCCTACGAATACGGCTACGGCTTTCTGTCCAGTTATCTCGGGGTCTCGGGCGCGTTTCTACTGGCGCCGGTGCTGCTTTATCCGATTCTGAAAATCACCCGCACCTATCAACTGTCGTCGCTGGCAGACCTGTTCGCCTTTCGCTTCAGAAGCACCTGGGCGGGGGCGTTGACTACGGTTTTCATGCTGATCGGCGTATTACCGCTCTTGGCCCTGCAGATTCAGGCGGTGGCGGACTCCATCGGCATCCTCACCCGGGAGCCGGTGCGTAACTACGTCGCCCTCGCCTTCTGCGTCATCATTATCCTGTTCACCATCTTCTTTGGCTCGCGCCACATCGCCACCCGGGAAAAACACGAAGGGCTGGTGTTCGCCATTGCCTTTGAATCGGTGATCAAGCTGGTGGCCATCGGCGGGATCGGCGTCTACGCGCTGTATGGCGTGTTTGACGGCCCGCAGAGCCTTGAACAATGGCTGCTGCAGAACCAGAGCGCGCTGGCCGCTCTGCACACGCCGCTGCAAGAAGGCCCGTGGCGCACGCTGTTGCTGGTGTTCTTCGCCTCGGCCATCGTGATGCCGCACATGTATCACATGACCTTCACCGAAAACCTCAATCCGCGCTCGCTGGTCAGCGCCAGCTGGGGCCTGCCGCTGTTTCTGCTGTTGATGAGTCTGGCGGTGCCGCTGGTGCTGTGGGCCGGGCTGAAACTCGGCGCCACCACCAGCCCGGAATATTTCACCCTTGGCATCGGCATCGCCGCGCACAACCCGGCGCTGGCACTGTTGGCGTACGTCGGTGGGCTGTCAGCAGCGAGCGGTCTGATTATCGTCACCACGCTGGCGCTTTCGGGCATGGCCCTGAACCATCTGGTGCTGCCGCTCTACCAGCCGCCCGCCGAAGGCAATATCTATCGCTGGCTGAAATGGACCCGCCGTGGCCTGATCGTCGCCATCATCATGGCGGGCTACGGGTTTTACCTGCTGCTGGGCGCCAAGCAGGACCTGGCCAACCTGGGCATCGTCGCCTTCGTCGCCACGTTGCAGTTCTTGCCGGGCGTCTTGTCGGTGCTGTACTGGCCAGCGGCCAACCGCCGGGGCTTCATGGCGGGGTTGGTCGCCGGGATCGTGGTGTGGATGGTCAGCATGCTGTTTCCGCTGATCGGCAACTTCCAGGGCTTCTACATCCCCCTGCTGAACATGATCTACGTGCTGGATGACACCAGTTGGCACATGGCCGCCATCGCATCCCTGGCCGCCAACGTACTGGTGTTCACCCTGATTTCGCTATTCAGCAACCCCAGTCCCGAGGAGGCCAGCGCCGCCGAGGCCTGTGCCGTAGATAACGTACGTCGCCCGCAACGCCGCGAGCTGCACGCCGTGTCCCCTCAGGAATTCGCCACGCAACTGGCCAAGCCGCTGGGCGCCAAGGCCGCTCAGAAGGAAGTCGAGCAGGCCCTGCGTGATCTGTATCTGCCGTTCGACGAGCGTCGCCCTTATGCGCTACGCCGCCTGCGCGACCGGATCGAAGCCAACCTGTCCGGACTGATGGGGCCGAGTGTTGCGCAGGATATGGTTGAAACCTTCCTGCCCTACAAGTCGGGCAGCGAAAACTACGTCACCGAAGACATTCACTTCATCGAAAGTCGCCTTGAGGACTATCACTCGCGCCTGACCGGCCTTGCCGCCGAACTCGATGCCCTGCGCCGTTATCACCGCCAGACCCTGCAGGAACTGCCCATGGGCGTCTGCTCGCTGGCCAAGGATCAGGAGATCCTGATGTGGAACAAGGCCATGGAAGAGCTCACCGGCATTGGCGCCCAGCGCGTCGTCGGTTCGCGCCTCGAGACCATCGCCGACCCGTGGCGTCAGTTACTGCTGGGCTTCATCAACGTGCCGGACGAACACTTGCACAAGCAGCGTTTGGCGCTGGACGGCCAGACCCGCTGGCTCAACCTGCACAAAGCGGCCATTGATGAGCCCCTCGCGCCCGGCAACAGCGGGCTGGTGATTCTGGTGGAAGACCTGACCGATACGCAGATGCTCGAAGACAAACTCGTGCATTCCGAGCGTCTGGCAAGCATCGGCCGCCTTGCCGCAGGCGTCGCCCACGAGATCGGCAACCCGATCACCGGCATCGCCTGCCTTGCGCAAAACCTGCGCGAAGAGCGTGAAGAAGACGGCGAACTCACCGAGATCAGCAGCCAGATCCTCGAACAGACCAAACGCGTGTCGCGCATCGTGCAATCGCTGATGAGCTTCGCCCACGCGGGTGGCCATCAGCATTCCGACGAAGCGGTGTGTCTGGCCGAAGTCGCCCAGGATGCCATCGGTCTGCTCGCGCTCAACCGGCGCAATTTCGAAGTGCAATTCTACAACCTGTGCAACCCGAACCACTGGGTCGATGGCGACCCGCAACGGTTGGCCCAGGTGCTGATCAACCTGCTCTCCAACGCCCGTGACGCCTCGCCTGCGGGCAGCGCGGTGCGGGTCAAGAGCGAAGCGTCCGAACATACGGTCGATTTGATCGTCGAAGACGAAGGCACTGGAATTCCGAAAGCAATCATGGACCGCTTGTTCGAACCGTTCTTCACCACCAAGGATCCGGGGGAAGGGACAGGCCTGGGGCTCGCACTGGTCTATTCCATCGTTGAAGAGCATTATGGACAAATCACCATCGACAGCCCGGCTGACCCCGAGCAACAACGCGGAACCCGTATTCGGGTGACATTACCGCGACATGTCGAAGCGACGTCCGCTGTGAACTGAGACCGTCGAGAGTACCGAATCAATGCCGCACATTTTGATCGTCGAAGACGAAACCATTATCCGCTCTGCCTTGCGTCGCTTGCTGGAACGTAATCAGTACCAGGTCAGTGAAGCCGGATCCGTGCAGGAAGCTCAGGAACGTTTCAGCATCCCCTCGTTTGATCTGATCGTCAGCGACCTGCGCCTGCCTGGCGCTCCGGGCACTGAACTCATCAAGCTCGGCCAGGGCAAACCCGTTCTGATCATGACCAGCTACGCCAGCCTGCGCTCGGCCGTGGACTCCATGAAGATGGGCGCGGTGGACTATATCGCCAAGCCTTTCGATCACGACGAAATGCTTCAAGCCGTCTCGCGCATCCTGCGTGACCGACAGACGGTACAGAGCCTGCAAGCCGAACGCGCCGCGGCGCCTGGCAAGGCGTCGTCCGCTGACAAGGCTGGCCCGGACAACAGCAACGGCGAGATCGGCATCATCGGCTCCTGCCCGCCGATGCAAGACCTGTACGGCAAGATCCGCAAGGTCGCGCCGACAGACTCCAACGTGCTGATTCAAGGTGAATCCGGCACGGGTAAAGAGCTGGTCGCCCGCGCGTTGCACAATCTTTCTCGCCGCGCCAAGGCGCCGATGATCTCGGTGAACTGCGCGGCGATCCCCGAAACGCTGATCGAGTCCGAGCTGTTCGGTCACGAGAAAGGCGCGTTTACCGGCGCCAGCGCAGGTCGCGCGGGTCTAGTGGAGGCGGCTGACGGCGGCACGCTGTTCCTCGATGAGATTGGCGAACTGCCACTTGAAGCCCAGGCTCGTTTGTTGCGCGTTTTGCAGGAAGGCGAGATTCGCCGTGTCGGCTCGGTGCAGTCGCAAAAAGTCGACGTGCGCCTGATCGCGGCGACTCACCGCGATCTCAAGAGCCTGGCCAAGGTCGGCCAGTTCCGTGAAGACCTCTATTACCGTCTGCACGTGATCGCCTTGAAGCTACCTGCCCTGCGCGAGCGCGGCGCCGACGTCAACGAGATCGCCAACGCCTTCCTCGCTCGCCAGAGCGCCAAGGCGGGCCGCAATGATCTGCGCTTCGGCCCGGATGCGGAACAAGCCATTCGCCAGTACTCCTGGCCCGGTAACGTTCGCGAGCTGGAAAACGCGGTCGAGCGCGCAGTGATCCTGTGCGAAAGCCCGGAAATCTCCGCAGACCTTTTGGGTATCGACATCGAACTGAGCGATCTGGACGTTGACGAGTTCATCGGCCTGGCGCCGCAGCAACCCTCGTCGAACTCCACGGCCCATGAACCGACCGAGGACCTGTCGCTGGAGGATTACTTCCAGCACTTCGTGCTCGAACATCAAGACCACATGACCGAGACCGAACTGGCGCGCAAACTCGGCGTGAGCCGCAAGTGCTTGTGGGAACGTCGTCAGCGCCTGGGCATTCCCCGTCGCAAGACCGGCGTGGCCAGCGAAACCTGAGAGAAATCTTGCGCGCAGGGCTCTGGCACGCGGCATAGCGGGACTTGTGAAAAAACTGTTACCTCAACAGCGACACGTAACAAAAGCCGGGGCGTACGGTAACGTAGTCCCGGTTTTTTTTGGCTACAAGAAAATAGCGTCATTTTGCCACACCCCCGGATTCAAAGGCTTCCAACGCATTTTGAAAAAGTTGGCACGCGTTCTGCAATATCCTTAGTACAAGAACAACAAAAATCAGTCACCCGCAAAACAACACAATAAAAACAAGACGAATCGACTCACGCATAACAAGAACAACACGGCGGAGGCGCAGCTAACTGATTCTTTTGGAGAGGCGTTGCATTTGGGACTTGTCCCGCAACCAGGCCGAGAACAACAAAAAACTACCCCAAGGTAGAGCCTGAACTGGTTGGATCGATCGATCACTGCAGCACAGCGACCAAAGCAATCCGTTTGCTCTTGACTCCCGATTGGGAGGTTTCACAGGCGATAAGCCGTGAATTGGGCGCTCAACAAAAACAAAAAGCCCAACAAACAATAAAAATAAGAGCACGCACTTTGGGGGAGCTTCGGCTCCCCCAGTAGCTTCCGAAACACCCCTTCTGCAATACAAATCCGCGCCTGACACCTCCGAAACAGCCGTTTCAGCCCCGCTTCTGCTGCCCGCCGAGCACGTTCGTGCAGCGTCCTACACCATCCCTCGACTAAATGCTAGAATCCCCGCCCATCGTGCGGCCATTCAGCGTCATTGGCCGAAATTTCCTTCAAACAGTGCATCCCATGCTGAAGAAGCTGTTCCAGTCATTCCGTTCTCCTCTGCGCAAGCCGCAGCAACATGTGCGTACAACGCCTGAAGTGCTCAGCAGCAGCCAGCATTCGTTGCAGCGCCAGCAGTTCAGCCGTTATGCGGTGAATATCGTCGAGCGTCTGCAAAACGCGGGCTATCAGGCCTATCTGGTGGGCGGTTGCGTACGAGACCTGATGCTGGGCATTACGCCAAAGGACTTCGACGTCGCCACCAGCGCCACGCCTGAGCAAGTCCGGGCCGAGTTTCGCAATGCGCGCATCATTGGCCGTCGCTTCAAGCTCGTTCACATCCATTTCGGCCGCGAAATCATTGAAGTCGCGACCTTCCGCGCCAACCACCCTCAAGATGAAGAAGACGAAGACACCAATCAGTCTTCGCGCAACGAGAGTGGGCGGATTCTGCGGGACAACGTTTACGGTACGCTGGAAGAAGACGCGCAACGCCGCGACTTCACCATCAACGCCCTGTATTACGATCCGGTCACCGAGCGCGTGCTCGATTACGCCAACGGCGTACACGACATCCGCAACCGGCTGATTCGCCTGATCGGCGATCCGCAGCAGCGCTATAAAGAAGACCCGGTGCGCATGCTGCGTGCCGTGCGTTTCGCCGCCAAGCTGGATTTCGGCATCGAGAAGCACAGCGCTACGCCGATTCGCCCACTGGCGCCGATGCTGCGGGATATTCCCGCCGCGCGCCTGTTCGAAGAAGTGCTCAAGCTGTTCCTCTCCGGCTACGCCGAGCCGACCTTCGAGATGCTGGTGGACCTGGAGCTGTTCGACCCGCTGTTCCCGGCCAGCTCCAAAGCCCTGGAATACAACCCGACCTACACCCACACGCTGATCAGCGAGGCCTTGGCCAATACTGACCTGCGCGTTAAGCAGAACAAACCGGTGACACCGGCGTTCCTGTTCGCAGCCTTGCTATGGCCTGCCCTGCCTGCGCGCGTGCTGCGCCTTCAAGAGCGTGGCATGCCACCGATTCCGGCGATGCAGGAAGCCGCTCACGAACTGATTACCGAACAGTGCCAACGCATCGCGATCCCGAAGCGCTTCACCATGCCGATTCGCGAGATCTGGGACATGCAGGAGCGTCTGCCGCGTCGTTCGGGCAAACGTGCCGACCTGCTGCTGGACAACCCGCGCTTCCGCGCAGGCTACGACTTCCTGCTGCTGCGTGAATCCGCAGGCGAGGAAACCGATGGCCTGGGCGAATGGTGGACCGACTATCAGGACGCCAACGAATCCGGCCGTCGCGACATGATTCGCGACCTGGGCAGCAAAGGCGAAGCCACCGGCCAAGGTCCGCGCAAACGTCGCCGCAGCGGTGGTGGCAAGCGCAAACGCGCAGGCGCGGACGCAGCGGAATAATGGCGCAGGTGGAACGGGTTTACATCGGCCTGGGCAGCAACCTGGCCGATCCTGCCGAGCAACTGCGCGAAGCCCTGAAAGCTTTGGGTCAGTTGCCTCAGACCAGCCTGTCAGGCGTTTCCTCTTTCTATGTGAGCGATTCGTTGCTGCCCGGCCAGCCGCGCTACACCAATGCGGTCGCGGCATTGGATACGACGCTTGAGCCCCTGGCGCTGCTCGATGCGTTGCAAGGCATCGAGAACGGCCAGGGCCGCGAGCGCCTTGAGCGCTGGGGACCGCGGACGCTGGACCTCGATATTCTGCTGTTCGGTGATCGCGTCATCGACGAGCCACGGCTCATGGTTCCGCATTACCACATGCATGCCCGGGCGTTTGTGCTGTATCCGCTGGCAGAGCTCGCGCCGGGGATTACCCTGGCCGATGGCCGTTCGCTGGATGATTTGTTGGCGCAATGCCCGTTTGAAGGGCTGGAACGATTGCCCGGCTGAATGTGACACCTGTACGGCCTTCTTCGCTGCCGTCGTAACCTCCGACGTCTCCTACAACGACCGCGCCGGACCGAGACACTTCGGCCCACCGGGGACCTGTGGGAGCTTCTGGAGTTTGCGACAGTGGTGAATGCGATCCATCAGGCGCAGTTGCAATTGCAGACGCCCACGATCGTTGCCGTTACCCTTCGGTAACATCCCCTCAAACCGGTAACACCCGGAATTGACTTCCCGCCCCCTCCTCACGAAGATAAGCGTCCCGAAGCCGGGCGACCGGCTTATAGGCGCCAGACAGGTTTATCCAAACATCGCGAAACGACGATGTGCCTGCATTTGCAGATGAATCACGCGTTGCTCGCCGCCGTATTCACCGCGCCTGAATGAGGATTTTTTCATGCCAGATATCACCGTTACGTCCCTGCTGGGCTTGAAGCAGAAAGGTGAAAAAATCACCATGCTCACCTGCTACGACGCAACCTTCGCCCACGTTGCCAGCCAGGCCGGTGTCGAAGTGCTGCTGGTCGGCGACTCGCTGGGCATGGTGCTGCAGGGCCACGACAGCACGCTGCCCGTCACCACTGCCGAGATGGCCTACCACGTTGCCAGCGTCAAACGCGGCAATCAGGGCGCGCTGATCCTGGCCGACCTGCCGTTCATGTCCTACGCCACCGCCGACCAGACCTTCGCCAACAGCGCGATGCTGATGCAGGCCGGTGCGCACATGATCAAGGTCGAGGGCGCAGCATGGCTGGGCGATTCCATTCGTCTGCTGGCCGAGCGCGGGATTCCGGTGTGCGCCCACATGGGCCTGACGCCCCAGGCGGTCAATGTGCTGGGTGGCTATAAAGTGCAGGGCCGTCTGGAAGCGCAGGCGCGGCAGATGCGCGCTGATGCGATCACCCTGGAACAGGCTGGCGCGGCGATGATTCTGCTCGAATGCGTGCCCAGCGAACTGGCCCAGGAAATCACCCACGCGGTGAAGATTCCAGTGATCGGCATCGGCGCCGGCAGCGCCACCGACGGTCAGGTGCTGGTGCTGCACGACATGCTCGGCCTGTCCCTCAGCGGCCGCGTGCCCAAGTTCGTGAAGAATTTCATGGCCGGCCAGCCTGACATCCAATCGGCCATCGGCGCCTATGTCAGTGCCGTCAAAAACGTCAGCTTCCCTGCTCCAGAACACGGATTCTCGGCATGAACACTGTAAAAACCGTGCGCGAATTGCGCGCAGCCGTCGCGCGAGCACGCAGCGAAGGCAAACGTATCGCGCTGGTCCCCACCATGGGCAACCTGCACAGCGGCCACACCGCGCTGGTCACCAAAGCCGCCCAGCGTGCCGACTTCGTGGTAGCGAGCATCTTCGTCAACCCGCTGCAGTTCGGCCCCAGCGAAGACTTGGCCACCTACCCGCGCACCCTGGCAGCCGATCAGGAGAAGCTGCTGCAAGCCGGCTGCCATCTGCTGTTCACGCCCACGGTCGACGAAATGTACCCCCACGGCATGGCCGACCAGACCATCGTGCGCGTTCCGGTCGTGTCTGAAGGCCTGTGCGGCGGCAGTCGCCCGGGACATTTCGACGGCGTTTCAACGGTAGTCAGCAAGCTGTTCAACATGGTCCAGCCGGACATCGCGATCTTCGGCCAGAAAGATTTCCAGCAACTGGCCGTGGTCAGTGCGCTGGTGCGAGACCTGAACATGCCGATTCAGATCATCGGCGAGCCTACCGTGCGCGCCGCCGATGGGCTGGCGCTTTCCTCGCGCAACGGCTACCTGACCGAGACCGAACGCGCCACCGCCCCTGCCTTGTATCGTGTGATCAAACAGATCGGCGAGGCGCTGCACGAGGGTAAAAGGAATTACGAAGAACTGTTGGTCGAGGGCAAGAAGGCGCTCGAGGCTGCCGGTCTGCGCCCCGATTACCTGGAGATCCGTCAGGCCGTGACCCTGCGCCCGGCCACAGCCGAGGACCAGGATCTGGTAGTGCTTGGCGCCGCCTTCCTGGGCAAGACCCGTCTGATCGACAACCTGCATCTGGCGCGCGAGTAACCCTCGCGCAGCAACACTGAGCACAAGTGTATTCGCAACTATGCTCACAACCCGAGGCCGCGCTTGTGAAATTCATGTGGCGCAGGCTTTATATGGCCTCGGGCGATGAACTTAGCCACACCCGCAATGCCATATCGGTACTGTTCGCCCGACAACGGCGAGATTACCTTGTGAGAAAAAGTACCGAGCAAAGGGAAAGCGAGGCGCAGACATCGGCGTTGCCGGGGATTAGTCTCTGACGCATTAACGAATTCGTGTCCAATCCTGGCTTTTCAGTGTCCACAGGCAGTTCAAGTACAAGGAAACCCGCAGCGATGGCGTACTACCGCACTCCTCATGACGTCACTACCCTGCCCGCCTGGCAGGCGCTCACCGATCACCGCAAAGCGATGCAGAATTTCAGCATGCGCGAAGCGTTCAACGAAAACCCGCAGCGCTTCAACGAATTCTCTCTGAGCAGCAGCGGACTGTTCCTCGACTACTCGAAAAACCTGATCACCGCCGAAACGCGTCAGCTGTTGGTCAATCTGGCCAACGAAGTGGGCTTGAAGGACGCGATCAAAGCGCAATACGACGGCGAGCTGGTCAACTCTTCCGAAGGCCGCCCGGCCTTGCACACCGCGCTGCGTCGTCCGGTGGGCGACAAGCTGCTAGTCAACGGCATCAACGTGATGCCCGAAGTGCACAAGGTGCTGAACCAGATCACCGATCTGGTGGGCCGCATTCACGACGGCCTGTGGCGCGGTTACACCGAAAAGCCGATCACCGACGTGGTGAACATCGGCATCGGTGGCTCATTCCTTGGCCCGGAGCTGGTGTCCGAAGCGCTGTTGTCCTACGCGCAGAAAGGCGTTCGCTGCCACTACCTGGCGAACATCGACGGCACCGAACTGCACGAGCTGACCAGCAAGCTGCGCGCCGAGACCACGCTCTTCATCGTCTCGTCCAAGACCTTCAGCACCCTGGAAACCCTGAAGAACGCCACCGCCGCACGCGCTTGGTATCTGGCTCAGGGTGGCTCCGAAGCCGAGCTGTATCGTCACTTCATTGCGGTATCGAGCAATAACGCCGCCGCTGTGGCGTTCGGTATCCGTGAAGAAAACATCTTCCCGATGTGGGATTGGGTCGGCGGTCGTTATTCGCTGTGGTCGGCCATCGGTTTGCCGATCGCGCTGGCGGTGGGCATGTCCAATTTCAAGGAACTGCTGTCCGGTGCCTACACCATGGACCAGCATTTCCAGAACGCGCCGTTCGAACAGAACATGCCAGCGCTGCTGGGCCTGCTGGGCGTCTGGTACGGCAATTTCTGGGGCGCGCAAAGCCACGCAATCCTGCCGTACGACCACTACCTGCGTAACATAACCAAACACTTGCAACAGCTGGACATGGAATCCAACGGCAAGAGCGTTCGCATGGACGGTGAACCGGTCAAGACCGACACCGGCCCTGTGATCTGGGGCGGCGTGGGCTGTAACGGTCAGCACGCCTACCACCAGTTGCTGCACCAGGGCACCCAGCTGATTCCGGCCGACTTCATCGTGCCGATCGTCAGCTTCAACCCGGTCTCTGACCACCACCAGTGGCTGTACGCCAACTGCCTGTCCCAGAGCCAGGCACTGATGCTGGGCAAGACCCGCGCTGAAGCCGAGGCCGAACTGCGCGCCAAAGGCATGTCTGAAGACGAAGTTCAGCGCGTGGCGCCGCACAAGGTCGTGCCGGGCAACCGTCCGAGCAACACCATCGTCGTCGAGCGCATCAGCCCTCGTCGTCTGGGTGCGCTGGTTGCGATGTACGAGCACAAGGTCTTCGTACAGAGCGTGGTCTGGGGTACCAACGCCTTCGACCAATGGGGCGTGGAACTGGGCAAGGAATTGGGCAAGGGCGTTTACAGCCGCCTCGTCGGCACGGAAGAAACCGTGGCTGAAGATGCGTCGACTCAAGGCCTGATCAATTATTTCCGCGGTCGTCACCGCGGCTGATCCTGCCTCGTTGCAACAACTCGAACCCGCCCCCTCGCAAGAGGGGGTGGGTTTTGTGCATCTGGCGGGCGGGAAGTGTTCAGTCTTCTATTTCCGAGAGCACCGTTGGATCGAGGTCGATGGTGTGCTGTCGTGGGTTGCGCTCGCAGACGAACACGTCATCCTTTGGCCCTTCTTTAGGCCCCAAATGACGAAGATGCATTCGAGTGCCGCACCACGGGCAGTCCGCCGTCAGCCTGTTCAGGTACAACCGACCCTTGTTGCTCATCTCCAGATAGTGCCTGGCCCCCAGAAAGTGTTCGAACTTGCAGCGCCGCAACACCGCAGAGATGACCACGGCGCTCATACCAATCCCCAACCAGAACATGAAAAACGTCGACCAGGAACTGGCCGTTCCCTGAAACAGCGTGAAATACAACCCGATGACGCTGGCACTGCCCGAGAGATACCCGAAGGTCGAGACCTTCTCACTGCTTACCCCTCGACCGCCAAGTGCCGGATGCCTCTGAATGTTCAGCTGCTCGGGCGTGAACATCGGGCGCTCATTGCGGTTGATGTTGACGTGGGCGCCTCTGAAGTCGCCGACGCCGACATTAAGGCTGCTGTCGCCGCTCTGCGAGCCATGATTTTCGTTGGGCAAGGCGCTCTCCTGCTTACGGATATGACAAAAGACAGGCGATTGTTCAGCACTGGCCTCGGGGCAACCATTCAACCTTGTCTTCCATACTTGTAGGACTGGGTAGGATTTCCTGTCATCCGTTGCCGTCAGCCAATGAGCGCAGACCTTGCCGAAACCTCGCTCCGGTAAGATCATGCGGCGCACCCTGCGCAAGCGCGCTCACTTACCCGACTGACTGGCCCATGGAATTCATCCGCACACGCATCGAAACCCAGGTCATGAGCATGACCGGTCTGGCGCTGGGCCAGCTGGACATGGAAAACCCCAAAGGCGACCCGGGTCTGTTCGGGCCGCAGGCGGTGTGCTGGCAGGTGCACGGCGATTTCCCAAGCATGCTGATCGGCGGCATCTGCGCCCTGATGCTGCAAATGCTTCATCCTCGCGTCCTGGCGGGGGTGTGGGACCACTCCAACTTTCGCGAGGACATGCTCGGTCGGCTGCGGCGCACCGGGCAGTTCATCTCCGGCACCACGTTTGGCTCGACCCATGACGCCAACTGGCTGATCGACAAAGTGCGCAGTATTCATTCGCAGATCAGCGGTACCGCGCCGGACGGTAGCCTCTACAAGGCTGATGATCCGAACCTGCTGACGTGGGTCCATGTGGCAGAGGTGAGCAGTTTCATGGCGGCGCATTTGCGTTACCTGAACCCCGATCTTTCCCTTCAGGAGCAGGATCGCTATTACGCCGAAACCGCGCTGGTGGCCGAGCGGCTGGGAGCACAAAACGTACCTCGCTCGACGCGCGCCATCGCCGAGTATCTGGAGGACATGCGCTCGGAACTGCTGTGCGACGAGCGCACCCGCGAGGTGCTGCGCATCCTGCGCCACGCTCCGGCCCCCAGCCGCCTGGCCAAACCCATGGGCAACCTGATGATGCACGCCGGGATCGAACTGCTGCCCGAGTGGGCCTGCGCGATGTTCGATATCCGCATGAGCCCCTTCAAGCGCAAGATGATTCGTGCGGGGGTGAACCGTACCGCGCCGATATTGCGCTGGGCTGTGCGTAACGCGTCAGTGCATCGGGCGCGGCGCAGGATGGGCATTAGCTGACACTCTGTTTAAAACCTGTGGGAGCGAATTCATTCGCGAAAAATGGTTCAGCCGACAGAGATGTGGGGGTTGTGCCAATGCCTCGCGAATGAATTCGCTCCCACAGGGTCAGCGGCGTTCTTTCGGCCAGCATCGCGGCAAAACGACAAAGGGCTTAAATTACCGCCATCATTCATGCCACCATGTGCGCCTTTGATTCCCCTGTCCCGGACCGCTCTTTTCAGCTTTCAACCCGGTCCCGGCACGTAAAACCACAACAGTGAGGATTCGCCCCATGCAAGACGTCGTAATCGTTGCCGCTACCCGCACCGCGGTCGGCAGTTTCCAGGGCTCGCTGGCGAATATTCCTGCAGTGGATCTGGGCGCTGCGGTTATCCGTCAGTTGCTGGCCCAGACCGGGCTGGACCCGGCGCAGGTCGACGAAGTGATCATGGGGCAAGTCCTCACCGCCGGTGCCGGTCAGAACCCTGCGCGTCAGGCGTCGATCAAGGCCGGCCTGCCGTTCGCGGTGCCAGCGATGACGCTGAATAAAGTCTGCGGTTCGGGTCTCAAGGCCCTGCACCTGGGCACTCAGGCGATCCGCTGCGGCGACGCCGACGTGATCATCGCGGGCGGCCAGGAAAGCATGAGCCTGGCCAACTACGTGATGCCGGGCGCGCGCACCGGTCTGCGCATGGGTCACGCCACCCTGGTCGACACCATGATCAGCGACGGCCTGTGGGATGCGTTCAACGACTACCACATGGGCATCACCGCCGAGAACCTGTCGGAAAAGTACGATATCAGCCGTGAGGCGCAGGACGCTTTCGCAGCCGCCTCGCAACAGAAAGCCGCTGCGGCCATCGAAGCCGGGCGTTTTGTCGATGAAATCACCCCGATCCTGATTCCCCAGCGCAAAGGCGACCCGATCGCCTTCGCCACCGACGAACAGCCCCGTGCAGGCACCACCGCCGAATCCCTGGGCAAGCTCAAGCCAGCCTTCAAGAAAGACGGCACAGTGACTGCGGGTAACGCCTCGTCGCTAAACGATGGCGCTGCTGCCGTCATTCTGATGAGCGCGAAAAAGGCCGAGGAACTGGACCTGCCCGTGCTGGCGCGCATTGCGGCGTATGCAAACGCAGGCGTCGACCCGGCGATCATGGGCATTGGCCCGGTCAGCGCCACCCGTCGTTGCCTGGACAAAGCGGGCTGGTCGCTGGACGAGCTGGACCTGATCGAAGCCAACGAAGCGTTTGCCGCGCAATCGCTGTCGGTGGGTAAAGAATTGGGTTGGGACATGGCCAAGGTCAACGTCAATGGCGGCGCCATCGCCATCGGCCACCCGATCGGTGCGTCGGGCTGCCGCGTGCTGGTGACCCTGCTGCATGAAATGATCAAGCGCGATGCCAGGAAGGGCCTGGCGACGTTGTGCATCGGTGGGGGTCAGGGCGTGGCGTTGGCGTTGGCGCGGTAATTCCACCCACACCGCAACTCCCCCTGTGGGAGCGAATTCATTCGCGATTGGCCAGTACACCCGACGCATATCTGTCGACTGTACCAAAGCATCGCGAATGAATTCGCTCCCACAGTTTGATCTCGGCCCGCCGTCAGGTCGGTGTCCCTCATTGCCAGCCAAACCTGCGCAGGTAAAAACCCTTCACCGCCTGAGTCAGCCCCACATACGCCAGCAAAATCACCGGCAGGATGACGAAGTACAGCGGCGGCAGCGCCTGCAGTTTGAAGTAGTGCGCTAGCGGTCCCATCGGCAGGAAGATCCCCACCGCCATGATCACCCCGGTCATCACCATCAGCGGCATGGCCGCGCGGCTTTGCAGGAACGGGATTTTCGGGGTACGGATCATGTGCACGATCAGCGTCTGAGTCAGCAGCCCCACCACGAACCAGCCTGACTGGAACAGGGTTTGGTGCTCAGGCGTGTTGGCGCCGAACACGTACCACATCACCGCAAAGGTGGTGATGTCGAAGATTGAGCTGATCGGCCCGAAGAACATCATGAAACGCCCCACGTCCGCAGGCTGCCAGCGTTGCGGTTTTTTCAGCAGTTCCTCGTCGACGTTATCGAACGGAATGGCGATCTGCGAAATGTCGTACAGCAGGTTCTGCACCAACAGATGCATCGGCAGCATCGGCAGAAACGGGATGAACGCACTGGCCACCAGCACCGAGAACACGTTGCCGAAGTTGGAGCTGGCGGTCATTTTGATGTACTTGAGCATGTTGGCGAAGGTGCGACGCCCTTCCAGCACACCCTCCTCCAGCACCATCAGGCTTTTTTCCAGCAGGATGATGTCGGCCGCTTCCTTGGCGATGTCTACCGCGCTGTCCACGGAAATACCGATGTCGGCGGTGCGCAGCGCAGGCGCGTCGTTGATGCCGTCGCCCATGAAACCCACCACATGACCGTTGGCCTTGAGCAGCCGCACGATGCGCTCCTTGTGGGAGGGCGTCAGCTTGGCGAACACGTTGGTGGTTTCCACCGCCACTGCCAGCTCAGCGTCGCTCATGCGTTCAACGTCACCGCCCAGCAACAGGCCCTGACGTTCCAGCCCCACTTCACGGCAGATCTTCGCGGTCACGCGCTCGTTGTCGCCGGTCAGGACTTTCACCGCCACGCCATGTTCCGCCAGGGCCTTCAGCGCAGGCGCGGTGCTTTCCTTGGGTGGATCGAGGAAGGCCACGTAACCGATCAGGGTCAGGTCGCTTTCATCGGCCAGGCCATAGGTGTCGCGCCCCGCTTCCATGGGGCGCGCAGCCACGGCCACAACGCGCAGGCCCTCTTCGTTGAAGCCGGCAGTGACCTGCACAATGCGCTCCAGCAGTTCCGGGGTCAGCGCTTCATCTGCTTCGCCGTGACGCACGCGATTGCACACCCCCAGCACTTCTTCCAGCGCGCCTTTGCAGATCAGCAGATGCGGCTGGCCTTGCTCCTGGACCACCACCGACATGCGTCGACGGTTGAAGTCGAACGGCACTTCATCGACTTTGCTGAAGGCCGTGCCTACTTGCAGTTCGCGATGGATTTCCACGTGTTCCAGCACCGCGACGTCCAGCAGGTTTTTCAGGCCGGTCTGGTAGTAGCTGTTCAGGTAGGCCATTTCCAGCACGTCATCGGACTCATCGCCCCACACGTCCACATGGCGGGCGAGGAAGATTTTGTCCTGGGTCAGCGTGCCGGTCTTGTCGGTGCACAGCACGTCCATGGCGCCGAAGTTCTGGATGGCGTCCAGACGTTTGACGATGACTTTCTTGCGCGACAGGAACACCGCGCCCTTGGCCAGCGTCGAGGTGACGATCATCGGCAGCATTTCCGGGGTCAGGCCCACGGCGATCGACAGCGCGAACAGCAGCGCTTCCATCCAGTCGCCTTTGGTGAAGCCGTTGATGAACAGCACCAGCGGAGCCATGACGAACATGAAGCGGATCAGCAGCCAGCTGACCTTGTTGACCCCGGCCTGAAACGAAGTGGGCGCGCGGTCGGTAGCGCTGACGCGTTGAGCCAGCGCGCCGAAATAGGTGCTGTTGCCGGTGGCCAGAATCACCGCGGTTGCCGCGCCAGACACGACGTTGGTGCCCATGAACAGAATGTTTTCCAGGTCCAGCGGGTTGCCGGTGTCGACTTCCTGGCGGCGGGCGAATTTCTCCACCGGCATTGATTCACCGGTCATCGCCGCTTGACTGACGAACAGGTCCTTGGCGCTGAGTACACGGCAGTCGGCGGGAATCATGTCACCGGCCGATAGCACGATCAGATCGCCCGGCACCAGTTGCTTGATCGGCAGTTCGATGCGCTGCGACTTGCCGTTCCCAGGCGTGCTTTCCTGCTCGGCATCTTCACGGCGCAGCACGGTGGCGGTGTTGCTGACCATTGCCTTGAGCGCGTCGGCCGCCTGGTTGGATCGGGTTTCCTGCCAGAAGCGCAGCAGCGTCGACAGCACCACCATGGAGAAAATCACGGTCGCAGCTTTCATGTCCTCGGTCAGCCAGGAGATGAAGGCCAGCAAGGTCAGCAGCAGGTTGAACGGGTTTTTGTAGCAGTGCCACAGGTGCACCCACCCAGGCAGCGGCTGTTCGTGTTCGACCTCGTTGAGGCCGTATTGCTGACGCAGGGCCAGTGCTTGGTCTTCGCTCAGGCCGTCGTGTTGGGTGTGCAGCCGTGCGAGCAACTCGGGCACGTCGCTGCTGGCACCCCGAGTGAGGGTTTGCGCCAACGTTGGCGGGACTTCGCGGCTGACGGTGGCGTCGGTCAGGCTGTCGAGCATCGCCAGCCGACGGAAGTGCCGGGCGAAGTGACGCGTGCGCAGAAAGCCTGCGAAGAACTCTTTCAGGGCGTTGAATTTCATGACTGTGTCCCCTGGACTGAAGGGCTACTGCTCATGGAGATTCAGAAGGCACAGCCGAGCGCGATGCGCGCTGTTCACGTGTGAACGGCGCACAACGGTAAGCCCGCGCGATCGAAAAACGGCGCGCGGCGCTTGGGCGTCAGGGAAAGGACAGGAAAAACAATCGCCTGCCGTTTCTCGCGTTGGTCAGCGAGATAACGGCAGTGAAAGGACTGCGCGTTATCTTGCCGAGAATTGGCCGGTCATCGAAACCGGCTGACGTCTGTCACTCGAACAAGTACCCACTGTGGGTCTCCGCATCTGTTGAAAACGGGCGAAGAATACGCCCGGCTTTTATGAGAGTAAACCGCCATCACAGCCCCTGCGCAGACTATTGCGCGGGGATTCAGGGACGGTTCAGGAAGGACGCCAGGACCTGTAGGAGCGCGCTTGCCCGCGACGGCGTCGCGTCTGACAACATTGTCGTCACAGGCACACCGCAATCGCGGGCAAGCGCGCTCCTACAGAGACTGGGGCTGGTCTGCCTGCTAGAATTGCGCGCCTTATTCCTGCCCCAAGGCGCCGAGCATGTCCTCCTTGAATCAGGCGCTCAGCGTCGCCCTCGAAAACCGCCAGCCCCTGCTCGCCGAGCTGCATGCTCAAGGCACCGACTGCTATCGCCTGTTCCACGGCAGTCAGGAAGGCGTAAGTGGCTTGACCATCGACCGCTACGGCCCGCAACTGCTGGTGCAAAGCTTCCACAGCACGCTGGACCGCGACTCGTTGCTGGCGGCACACGGGGCAATCAACGCGTATCTGGGGCAAGAGCTGATGCTGGTCTATAACGACCGCTCCCAGGGCAACTCGCGGATTGATCGTACAGACCCTGTCTATAAAGCCGACGATGCCGCGCTGGAAGATCTGATCGGTCACGAGTGGGGCCTGAACTATCGGGTTCGGGGTCGCCACGCAGGCCAGGACCCGCTGCTGTTTCTCGATCTGCGCAATGCACGCGGCTGGGTCAAGGCCCACGCCAAGGGTAAGAGCGTGCTCAACTTGTTCGCCTACACCTGCGGCGTGGGCCTGAGCGCGGCAGCCGGTGGCGCCCGTGACGTGTGCAACCTGGATTTCGCCGAAGGCAATCTGGCGGTGGGTCGCGAGAACGGCAAGCTGAACCCCGAGCTGCCCGAGATGCAGTTCATTCAGTCCGATTACTTCCCGGCGATTCGGCAACTGGCGGGCCTGCCGATCGCCTCCCGTCGCGGCCAGAAGCTACCCAGTTACGCGCGGCTGGAGCAACGTCAGTTCGACCTGGTCTTGCTCGACCCTCCGGCTTGGGCCAAAAGCGCGTTCGGCACGGTTGATCTGCTGCGCGACTACCAGAGTCTGCTCAAACCGGCCCTGCTGACCACTGCTGAAAACGGCGTGTTGATCTGCTGCAACAATCTGGCGAAGGTGAGCATGAACGACTGGCGCGATCAGGTGTTGCGTTGCGCGACCAAGATCGGCCGCCCGGTTCGCGACTGCCAGGTGCTCACGCCTGGCGCCGACTTTCCGTCGATGGATCAACAGCCCCCACTCAAGACCTTGATCTTGCAGCTTTGATCACGGACTGATCGCACGGAAATTTCCTACAACCAGCAAAGGCAATCGACTTCGGAACCAGATTGGCGTGCCATACTCAAAGGCACCTCATATCGAGAGAGTTGGCGACCTGTATGCCCAAAGGATTGAAACGCGCCATCGGCGCCTTGCTGGCCGCCTTCGCCATTTACAGTTTGCTGGGGTTCTTTATCCTGCCCGGCATCGCGCTGCGGGTGATCAATCAGCAGCTGGCGAACTATTCCACGGTTCCTGCGGCGCTCACCCGCCTCGAACTCAATCCCTACACCCTTGAAGTGACGCTTTGGGGCCTGAACATCGGCGCCCCGGGCAAAGAGCAGATCGGCTTCGAGCGCCTGTACGCCAATCTGCAGATCGACAGCGCCTGGACTAAAGCCCTGCACCTGACAGCCGTGGAGCTGGACAAGCCCAAGACCGAGCTGCTGTTTTCCAAAGACGGCACGCTCAACCTGGCCGGGCTGTTCAAATTGCCCCCGAGCGAGACCGCCAAGCCAGACGAGCCTCCAGGCAAGCCGTTCCCGCTGCGCATCGACGAGATCAAGCTGGCCGACGGTTACGTGCATTTCCAGGACCTGCGCCCCGGCGAACCCATCGAGTTTCTCTACGACACACTGAATTTCGAGCTGAAAAACCTCAGTACCCTGCCCGAAGACAACGCCGACATGACCCTCATCGCCGCAGGTCCTGAAGGCGGCCAGATCGACTGGGTGGGCAAAATCAGCCTGGTGCCGATTAGCTCCGAAGGCACCCTGAAAGTCACCGACGGCAAGATGAAGCTGTGGTGGCCTTACGTGCGGGACGCCCTGCCGCTGGTGCTCAAGGACGGCGTGCTCAACCTCGAAACCCACTACACGCTCAACCTGGCCAAAGAAACCGAAATGCGCCTGGACAACACGTCCATCAAGGTCGCGCCGTTCGCCATCGATGCGCCCGACGGTCGTCCGTTGGTGCGCCTGAAAAATCTTGAAGTCAGCGAAACCTCGCTGGATCTCGCCAAGCAGCTGGTCACCGTTGGCAAGATTCGCGGTCAGGGCCTTGAAACCTGGGCTGCGCGGGAAGCCGACGGACAGCTCGACTGGCAGAAACTGTTCGCCAGCCAGCCCTCGAAGAATGAGCAGAAAAAGGCCGAAGTCGAGAAGCAGCAACCCGCCACCGCGTCGGGCGCCGAAACCACGGCGAGCAAAGAACCCGCAGCGCCGAGCAAGCCCTGGCAGGTGCTGTTGCGCGACACCCAGCTGCGCGATTACCGCGTGCATCTGGCTGACAAAGTGCCCAAGGAGCCTGTTGCGCTGGAGGTCGGCCCGCTCAATCTGGACCTGACCCACTTCGACAGCCTCAACAAATCGCCCTTCAACCTCAAGCTCGACACCGGGCTGGGCAAACAGGGCAAGCTGACAGCCGAAGGCGAGGTCAATCTGGCACCGGTTCGCGCCAAGCTCAACGTCACCACCCGCGACATCGACCTGCGTCTGGCTCAGTCTTACGTCACCCCGTTCATCCGCCTTGAAGTGCGCAGCGGCATGCTCAACACCGATCTGGCCGTTGACCTCAAGAGCACCGAACCGCTGGCACTGGGCATCACCGGCAAGGCTCAGGTCGATCAGTTGCACACCCTGGACACCCTCAAATCCCGGGACTTCGTGAAGTGGCAGCAACTGAATGTCGAGGGCCTGAACTTCCAGCTCGGCGACAGCCTGAGTATCGCGACGGTGAACATCGAGCAGCCCTACGCGCGTTTCGTGATCGCCGATGACCGCACCACCAACATCGACGACCTGCTGATTCCCCAGCCTGCCGACGCGCCCAAAGCGGCGCCGCAAACCAGGACCGCCTCGGCCAGCAAACCGATGGGCATCCATATTGGCGAGGTGAATATCAACAACGGCTCGGCCAACTTTGCCGACTTCAGCCTCACCCCCAACTTCGCCACGGCCGTGCAACAGCTCAACGGCAAGATTGGCACGCTGGACAATCGCCAGGACAAACCGGCGCCGGTGGACATCAAAGGCAAGGTCGATCGCTACGCGCCAGTGACGATCAAAGGCGCGCTCAACCCCTTCAACCCGCTGGCCAGCCTCGACATCGCCACCAGTTTCAAGCGAGTCGAGCTGACCACGCTGACGCCTTACTCCGGCAAGTTCGCGGGCTATCGCATTCGCAAGGGCCGACTGAATCTGGACCTGCATTACCTGATCACCAAAGGCCAGCTCAAGGCCGAAAACAAGGTGGTGGTCGAACAGCTGCAACTGGGCGAGAAGGTCGACAGCCCGGACGCCGTGAACCTGCCGCTAAAGCTGGCGATTGCCTTGCTCAAGGACGTCGACGGCAAGATTTCCATCGAGCTGCCGGTGACCGGGGACCTGAACAACCCGCAATTCAGCGTGATGCCGATTGTCTGGCAGACCCTGCGCAATCTGGTGGTCAAAGCCGCTGCGGCACCGTTCAAGTTCATTGGCGGCCTGGTCAGTGGCGGCGGCTCGCAGGATCTGGGCACAGTGTCGTTCGCGCCGGGTTCGGATGAGCTCAGCGGCGACGCCCAGTCTTCCCTCGACAAACTGGCAGCGGCCTTGAAAGAACGCCCTGCCCTGCGCCTGGAAATCGAAGGCACCAGCGCCGAGGCCAGCGACGGCCCGCTGATTGCGCAGCAACGTCTGGAGCGCGAATACCAAAGCACCTACTACAAGATCCTGCAGCGCCGCGGCGACAAGGTGCCTGCCCAAGCGGGTGACCTGAAAGTGCCGGATGACGAGAAGCCGCCGATGCTCGAAGGCATCTATCGCACGCGCCTGAAACAGCAGCCACCGGCCGAATGGGTCGATCTGGGCAAGGAAGAACGGCAGAACAAGCTGCGCGAAGCGGTACTCAAATCCTGGAGTTCAAGCGCCCTGCTCCTGCGTCAACTCGGCCAGGCACGCGCAAGCAGCATCAAGGACTATCTGGTGGACAAGGGACAACTGGCCGATGACCGGGTCTATTTCGTTGACGCCGCCCTCGGTCAGCCGGAAAAAGACGGTCGCGTCATCAGCCCCCTGCATCTGGACAGTGAGTAACGAATTTTGAAGAAGGTGTTAACCACGACCGTGGCAGCCCTCGGTCTGGCAGCGTTGAGCGGTCTGGCCCAGGCCGACACGTTGCGTTGCGGCAGTCAGTTGATCAGTGTTGGCGACAGGATGTTCGAAGTGCAGCAGAAATGCGGCCAACCGGTGAGTCAGGACATCATTGGCTACAAGGAAACGGTCAATCATTTCCGCCAGGTCGATCAGGTGCAGGTTCAGGAATGGATCTACGGGCCGAACAACGGGATGTTCCAGTATTTGCGCTTTGAAGGCGGGAAACTGGTGCGCATCGATAGCAAGCGCGGCAAGTGATCCGCACGAGGGGATCGGTCTTGAACCTGCGGGAGCGAATTCATTCGCGAGGCTTGGGTACAAACGACGGATCTCCATCGGCTGTATTATTTTCGCGAATGACTTCGCTCCCACAGGGTAAGCCGGTAGCGTGCTTTAACGCTCGTGCAGCGCCTCGGAACGTGCCTTCAGGACTGGCTTGAGCAGGTAGCTGAGAATGCTCTTCTTGCCGGTAATGATGTCCACCGAAGCGACCATCCCCGGGATGATCAGCAGGGGATGCTCATCGGTGCCCAGGTGACTGCGGTCAGTGCGCAATTTGATCACGTAGAAGGTGTTCTTCTTCTCTTCATCCTGGATGGTGTCGGCGCCGATCTGTTCCAGCTTGCCTTTGAGGCCACCGTAAATGGTGTAGTCATAAGCGGTGAACTTGATCATCGCTTCCTGGCCCGGATGCAGGAACGCGATGTCCTGCGGACGGATGCGTGCTTCGACCAGCAGGGTGTCGTCCAGCGGCACGATTTCGGCGATGTCGCTGCCTGGCTGAATCACGCCGCCAACGGTGTTGACCAGCATCTGCTTGACGATACCGCGCACCGGCGAGGTGACCATAGTGCGGTTGACGCGGTCTTCCAGGCCTTTGGCCGTGGACTGCGCTTTCGAAAGGTTGGTGCGCGCCTCGTTCAACTGAGTCAGGGCATCGCTGCGGAACTTGCCGCGCGTCTCGTCGATCTTGCGCTGCACTTCGGCAATCGCCGCTTGAGCACGAGGAATCGCCAGGGACGTGCCGTCCAGCTGACCACGGGTTTCAACTTCCGAACGCTTCAGACGCAGGATGTCCACCGGCGATACCGCGCCTTGGGCAACCAGAGGCTCGGACATGCCGATCTCTTGGCGCAGCAGGTTCAGGCTGTTGCGGTACTGCTCCTGCTTGGAGCCGAATTCGCGCAACTCTTGCTGACGTTGAATCAGTTGCTGCTGCAGACCGCCCACTTCGTCAGCCAGTTGCTGACGACGACTCTTGTAGAGCGACTCTTCGTTGGCTGCCTGATTGGCCGCCGACTTGCGCGCATCGGCGCTGATGTTCAGCGGACGATCATCCACCTCGGCGCTCAGGCGCTCCACACGCAGTTCCATCGCCACGCGGTCGGCTTCGGTTTCGCCGACGTTGGAGGCAAAACGGGTGTCGTCCAAGCGAATCAGCGGCGCGCCGGCTTCGACGATTTCGCCGTCGCGAGCATAGATCTGCGCGACGATGCCGCCCTCGAGGTTCTGGATCTTCTGGATCTTGGTCGACGGAATCGCCTTGCCTTCGCCCTTGGTCACCTCATCGATGACCGCGAAGTTGGCCCACAGGATCAGAAAGGTGAAGAACGCGATGACCGCCCAGATGGTCAAGCGCACGATGCGCGGCGCGTCATCGACCAGTGCCTTTTCCACTTCAGGCATCGGCTGCCCTTCGAGGGACGGCGAACCTTTGAAATAACCGAACAGACCACCGCCGGAATTTGGACCCGATTTAAGCAACACTGATCTGCCCCTTCTTCAACGCTTCCATCACGGCGGCTTTCGGGCCGTCGGCGAGAATCTGGCCACGGTCGATGACCAACAGGCGGTCGACCAGAGAGAGCAGCGAGGCTCGGTGGGTCACAAGGATCACGGTTTTGTTCTCGATGACGGCTTGCAGGCGCTGCTTCAAGCGCTCCTCGCCGGTGTTGTCCATGGCGCTGGTGGGTTCGTCCAGCAACAGAATCGGCGGGTTGAGCAACAGCGCGCGCGCCAGGGCGACGTTCTGGCGCTGGCCGCCGGACAGGTTCTGGCCACGCTCACCGACCTGCAGTTCGTAACCTTGCGGGTGCAGGCGAGCGAACTCGTGCACACCTGCCAGCTCGGCAGCCTGCAGGACCATTTCGTCGTCGACATAGCGCGCGCCGGACACCAGGTTGTCGCGCAGGGAACCGGCCAGCAGCTGGATGTCCTGGGCAACGTAACCGATGTTGTGGCGCAGCTCGCTGACGTCGATCTGGCGAATGTCCACGCCGTCGACCAGCAGCGAGCCTTCGTCCGGTTGATACAGGCCGACCAGCAGTTTGGCCAGGGAGCTTTTGCCCGAGCCACTGCGGCCGATGATGCCGATCTTCTCGCCCGGACGAACCACCAGATTGATGTTTTTCAGCGCCAGGTGCTGCTGGTTCGGGTAGGTGAATTCGACGCCACGAAATTCCATCGCACCCTGCAGAACCTGCCGACTCATCGGGCGCTCTTCGAAATTGCGCTCCTGCGGCAGCTCCATCATCTGGTCGACGGAGACCATGGTGACCTTGGCCTGTTGATAACGGGTCAGCAACCCGGACAGCTGCGCCAATGGGCCCAACGCACGACCGCTGAGCATGTAGCACGCCACCAGGCCGCCCATGCTGAGGTTGCCGTCGATGATCATGTAAACGCCGAAGCAGATCATCGCCACGCCGGCGAGTTGCTGGATCAGCAGGGTGATGTTCATCGCCAGACCCGAGAGGATCTTGACCCGCAGCTCCAGACGGCTAAGGGTGCCGATGGTGTGTTCCCAGTGGTACTGACGCTCGCTTTCGGCGTTGTTGACCTTCACCGCATCGAGGCCCGAGAGGGTTTCGATCAGGCTCGACTGACGCTCGGCGCCCAACGCCATGGTGCGTTCCAGCGTTGCAGTCAGCGGCTTTTGCAGCAAGTGGCCGATGCCCAGCGCGAGGGGGAACGCCACCACCGGGATCCACACCAGATGGCCACCCAGCAACGCGATGACCAACAGAATGATGAGGGTGAACGGCAGATCGATGAGGCTGGTCAGGGTCAGCGACGTGAGGAAGTCACGCATGCCTTGGAACTCATGAATGTTCTGCGCATAGCTGCCGACTCGCGCAGGACGGAACTTCATCGCCATGCCGACGATGCGTTCGAACAGCGTCGCGGAGATGATCAGGTCGGTCTTTTTGCCAGCCAGGTCCAGGCACAGGCTGCGCAGTCCTTTGAGAATCAGGTCGAACAGGTAGGCGCCGCAGATACCGGCCGCCAGTACCCACAACGTTGCGGTGGCCTGGTTCGGCACCACGCGGTCGTAGACGTTCATGACAAACAGAGGTGCGGCCAGCGCGATCAGGTTGATCACCAGGCTCGCGGCGATCGCATCGGCGTACAGCCAGCGCGACAGCTTGAGGGTATCTTTGAACCAGGAACGCGCTCGAGGAATGAGCGAACCCTTGGTCACGTCAAATTTATGCTGCGGTTGAGCGAAGAAGACTTTGCCGCCGTAGTCCTTGGCCAGCGCTTCGCGCTCGACATGAACTTCGCCGCCGTCGCTTTCGCTGATCAGCAGGCGAGCGACATCACCGTCCCAGCCCAGAAGCACCGCGCAGCGGCCTTCCTTTAATAGCAACATGGCTGGCAGGGCAATGGTGGGGATCTGGTCCAGCTTGCGAACCAGAAGACGCCCCTGCAAACCGGCCCGAGCGGCCGCACGAGGCAGCAGATCGGGGCTCAGGCGCTGGTCTGGCAACGGCAGGCCGGTGCTCAGCATCGCCCGGCTCGCCGGTTTGTGATGCAGGGCGCAGAGTGTCAGCAACCCATCCAGCAAAGGATCGTCATGCTGGCTGCGTGGATCATGACCTAGTTGAGCAGAAGGTAATTCCAAATCCACGCTGACACTCTCATTAACAGTTAAAAGTAACTGGCTCCTGACCCAGGTGCGTCAAGAATCAGTTCATACCCGGCAATTTGACCGACGGCTTTATATCATTCTGCACAACCGATGCCAGCGGAGCGACGACGCCCTGACTTTTCAGCAGGGTGCCGATGTCGGCCTGAATGCGGTACTGGGTGTAGGTTTTCAGGCTCTGCAGCTGCACCAGGCGCTGTTGCGCGGTGAACAGTTCGTTCTCGCTGTCGAGAAGGTCGAGCAGAGTACGCTCTCCCAGACTGAATTGCTGCTGATACGACGTACGGACGCTGGTTGCCCGATCAACGTACTGCTGAGCGATCGGCACTTGTTGCGATGCGTTGTTGTAGGCGTTCCAGGCCAGGCCCAGTTCTTCGTTCAACTGGCGCAGAGCATTGTTGCGGATGTCCAGTGCTTGCGAGGCCAGGTAGGACTTGGAGCTCAGGTCAGCCTTGTTGCTGCCACCGGCATACAGGTTGAATTGCATGCGCACCATCGCTTCCCAGCCATTGTTGTGGCCTTCGTCGCCACCGACGTTGTTGTCGGCGTTGCGACCCAGGTCCAGGTCGAAACGTGGGGTGAAGGTCGACTTGGCAGCCGCGTATTGTTTTTCGGCAGCGGCGATGTCCGATTCAGCCGAACGCAGCACCGGGCTGTTTTCGATCATCTGCTGACGGGCTTCCTGCAAATCGGCAGGCATCAGGGCGAACGGCGCTGGCTTTTCCAGTTGATCAGGCAGCTGACCAATGGCGCTCAGGTAGTTGGTCTGGGCGTCAGCGAGGTTGGTCTGCTCGGTGATCAGGTTGTTCTGGGCCTGGGCCAGACGGGCATCGGCCTGATCCATGTCTGCCATTCGGCCGACACCCCGGCTGGTGCGCAACTTGATCTGATCGTAGATACGCTCGTGACTTTTAAGATTTTCTTGCGCCAGGCGAACCATTTCGCGCTGTGTAAGAACATCGATATAAACCTGCGCAACTGTCAGTGCAGTGCGCTCGGAAGTATTTAACAAAGAATACGCCCGAGAATTGGCGGTGGCTTGTTGACGCCCAACTTCGTTACTTGTTGCAAAACCATCAAACAGCATTTGACGAAGACGAATGGCCGACTCACCGCGGTTCAATGTTTGCCAATGGTCACCATTGTTCTGCGCACGGGTGGTGGGGGTGTCGGAACCCGCCCGACCGTAGCCTGCCGTTACGTCGACACGTGGCAGATAACCACCCTTCGCTGCTCGGACCGCGTAGTCCTGCGCAATGCGAGCGTTAACCCCTGCCTGCACCTCGGGATGTACTTCCATGGCCTTCTGCATGGCTTCTGGCAGGGTTTGTGCCTGCACGAAGCCGACCGTCAAAGCAAAGGGTACTGCGGTGAGAAACTGGACACGCATGATGGTTCATCCCGAGAACGTACTTGTTCGAAAACGCGGCAGTCACTGCCGCATTGCATAGAAAGGCTTGTGTAAGAGATCGGCGGCGTCAGGCTGTTCTGAAGGGGTCTGGGAGCGAACAACAGAAATACGCGATCTCAGAAAATATCAATGTGACATTACGGGTGCGATTGTTTAGGATGTCGCCGAATAGGTCAATAGTTTGGCAGAAAGTTAATTAACAAGCCGATACCGGCCTGAAAATAAATTGGCGTCAAATAACCAGCACTAACTAAATCAAGTACTTAGTTGTTTGCACAAAAGTTTTGATCATTTTTAAGTAATCCAATATGAAGCGGCGTAGCGAACAGCCGGTCGGCATGATGGATACCAACTGAACGGAAACTCGGAGAGTCACCCCCATGAGCAGTGTTGTTGCCATCGTCAAAAGCATTGTTGGCCAAGTAGTCGCAGTCTCCCCGGAAGGGATTCGTCGTGTGCTGATCGAGGGTGACCGGCTTCTGGCCGGCGAGCAGGTGCTGACAGGCCCGGAAGGCTCCGTCACGCTGCAACTGCCTGACGGTCGTCAGCTGGATATGGGTCGTGACAGTCAGTGGAGTTCAGAAACGCCGACTTCCACCACCAACATTGCCGAAGCCACCGCGCAGGCCGCGCCGTCGGTTGCCGAGCTGCAGCAAGCCATCGCAGCGGGCGCGGACCCGACCAAAGACCTGGAAGCCACCGCTGCGGGCCAGACCACTGGCACCTCCGCTGATGGGGGCAACGCCGGTGGCGGCCACAGCGTCGTGATGCTGACCGAGACAGCCGATGTCGTGAACCCGAACATCGGCTTCAACACCGCAGGCCTGGGCAACAACGCCGCCGCGGGCATTCAGGAAGACGCCGCAGTCCCTCAGCGCGAATCGACCCTGAGCCTGAGCGCCACGCAAACCCTGACCGAAGCCGGCGGCGCACTGGTCTATACCGCTACCGTGACTCAGGCACCGCTGAGCGACCTGACCATCACCCTGTCCAACGGCGCGACCATCGTCATCGCCGCCGGCCAGACTACCGGTACCACGGTCGTTCAAATCCCCAACGGCAACACGCCGTACATCGACGCTCATGACATCACCACCACCATCACCGGCACCACCGGCGGTGCAGGTCTGGTGCTGACCACCAACCCGGCGCCCGCGGTGACCAACATCACCGATACCGTCGATACCACCGTTGCCAGCATCACCGGCAGCGCGCAGGTCACCGAAGGCCAAAGCGCGACCTACACCATCACCCTGAGCAATCCGGGTCAGACCGACGTCACGGTCAACCTGGTCTACAGCGGCACCGCCTCCAACGGCAGCGACTACACCCAAGTCGTCAGCGTGAAGATCCCGGCCGGTTCGAGCAGCGCTACCTTTGACCTGACAACGGTCAACGACACCATTCCCGAAGACGTCAAGAACATCACCGTGTCGATCGGCCAGATCACCGGCGGTAACTTCGAGAACGTTGTAGCCAGCAGCACCAACGGCAGCGTCACCACCGTCCTGATCGACAACGATGCACTGCCGGTTGTTGACCTGAACGGCACAGCCAATGGCACCAACAGTGAAGCCACGTTCACCGAAGGCGACAAAGGTGTTGCGATCGTCCCTGACCTGAAAGTCAGCGATGTCGACAGCCCGCTGCTGCAAGGTGCCAAGGTCACCCTGACCAACGCTCAAGCGGACGACACCCTGGTCGTGGGCAGCCCGGACGCCAAAATCAGCGTCACCACGTCCACCGTCAATGGTCAGATCGTTCTGACCCTCGCTGGCGCCGCAACACCTGCCGAATACGAAGCCGTGATCAAGTCGATCACCTTCAGCAACAGCAGCAAAGACCCGAGCGTGGCTGATCGCACCATCACCGTGACTGTCAATGATGGCCAGAACGATTCCGTGCCGGTCACCAGCACCGTTCACGTCAACGCAGTCAACGATGCACCCACCGTCACGTTCGAAAACCCGACCTACACCGAAAACGGTGACGCTCTGCCTCTGGTCAGCAATCTGCAGATCAAAGACGTCGACGGCGACACCCTGAGCGGGGCGAAGATCACCCTGACCGGCATCAAGGCCGAAGACCTCATCGTTTCCAACTACTATAAAGGCGGCACAGAAGGCACTACCGACCTGGGCATCAGCTACAAGCTGGTCGGCAACCCTGATGGCAGCATTACCATCGAGCTCTCGGGCAGCGCCTCGATCGCCGACTACACCAAGCTGATCAGCTCGATCACCTACGCCAATAACAGCGAAAACCCGGACACCACGCCACGTGGCGTGACGATCGAAATCACCGACGTCGATGCCCACGGTAGCAATAACCAGACCGGCGCTCACACCGGCGAGATCGACATCATCTCGGTGAACGACGCGCCAACCGTCAACGGCGCCAGCGGCACCGGCTACGAAGATGGCAAGGACAGTGCAGGCACCGAAACAGGCCTGGTCAAAATCGTCCTGAGCGGCGGCGACGTCGACGGCACCATCGACCACTTCAACCTGGCCGACATGGCTGAGCACGGCAAGTTCTACGCCGACGCCGCCGGCACCCAGGCACTGACCAGCGCAAGCGACATCGCAGCAGCCAACAACAGCGCCACGATTTACTTCAAGCCTGACAAGGACTGGAGCGGCAGCACCCAGTTCACCTACACCGCGACCGACAATCAGGGGCTGCCTGCCGCAACACCGGCCAGTGGCAGCATCACCGTGAGCCCTGTGACCGACATGCCTGACCTGTCGCTCGTTGGTAACGCCGTGGTTGCCTCGCTGAACGTCAATGGCGCCACCACTGGCGCACTCGACCAGATCGGCAGCGGCGCCTGGCACACCGACAACAGCGGTGGCACCGTCGAAATCAGCAGCCCGGGCACCTACGGTGTCGGCGCCAATGCTCAGAACTCGCAGGTCATCGAGCTGGAGCGCAACGCTGGCGACCCAAGCAACCTGTACACCACCATCGACGCCAAGGCCGGTGCGACCTACTCCATTTCGGTCGACTACTCGCCACGCGAAGGCGCGCTGAGCAACTCCGTCATCAATGTCTACTGGGGCGATACCCTGGTGGGGACGCTGAACGCCAACCAGACCGGCCTGCAGACCTACACCTTCCAGGTGCCGGTCACCACCGACGGCGAGGCCAAGCTTGAATTCAAGGCAGGCGACAGCAACTCCGTGGGCGGCGTGATCAACAACATCAGCGTCACCGAACAACTGAACACCGGCCTGGAAGACAAAGGCATCCTGCTGTCGACCATCAAGGCCGCCACCACCGATACCGACGGCTCGGAAACCCTGACGTTGAGCCTCAAAGGCCTGCCGGTGGGCTCGACCCTGAGCGACGGCGTCAACACGTTCACCGCAACCGCTGGCAACACGTCCACCGACATCACCCAGTGGAATCTGAGCAAGCTCACGTTCACCGCCCCCTCGAACGTCAGCGGCACCATCGGCCTGACCGTGACCGCAACCGCTCAGGACGGCACCGCTGCGCCTGTCAGCAAAGACCTGAACTTTGACGTTCACGTCATCGCCGTGGCCGATGCGCCAAGCCTGACCGTTACCTCGGCCACTGGCGCTGAAGATTCGGCCACACACCTGACCATCGCCCCGGCACTGGTCGACACCGATGGTTCGGAAAGCCTGACCACCACGGTTTCCGGTATTCCGCTGGGCGCCGTGCTGACCGACGGCACCCACAGCTACACCTCGATTCCAGGCGGCGACGGCGCTGTCATTATCAATGGCTGGGACCTCTCCACGCTGACGATCACCCCGCCGAAAGATTTCAATGGCCAGATCAATCTGGTCGTGACCGCGACCTCGACCGAAGCCAGCAACGGCCAGACCGCGACCACCACCCAGCCACTGCCTGTCACGGTAACGCCGGTCAACGACGCTCCGGTTCTGGACCTGAACAGCAAAGACGGCGCGACCGAGACCGGTTACAGCCTGAACTACACCGAAAACGGCAAGGCCATCAGCATCGCCGGCAGCAACGTGTCGATCACCGACGTGGACAACACCACGATCAAGAGCGCGACCGTCACCCTGACCAATGCTCAGGTCGGCGATGTGCTGGCGGCCAGCAGCAAATTCGGCATCACCGCGCAGATCGTCAACAGCACCGACACCAATGGCAACAAGACCATCACCGTCAACCTGAGCGGCGAATCGAGCTTGGCCAGCTACCAGTCGATGATCCAGTCGATCACCTATCGCAACACCAGCGATGACCCAAGCACTGTCGATCGCAAGATCACCGTGCAAGTCAACGACGGCCAGTCCGAGTTCAACCTGTCCAACGTTGCCACCAGCATCATCAAGGTGACTGCGGTCAACGACGCACCAACCGTTGATATGCACGGTTTCGGCAACATCACGTTCGCTGCGCCGTACGTCGAGAACCAGGCGCCGGTGAAAGTGATGTCCGGCATCACGCTGAGCGATCCGGACAGTCCGAATCTGCAGAGCGCGAAAGTGTCGATCACCAACGCCCAGACAGGCGATGCTCTGGCCTTCGATACCGGCAACACCGGCATCGTGGTCTCGTCGCAACAAGTCGGTGGCCAACTGGTTTACACCCTGAGCGGCAACGCCACCCAGGCGCAGTACGAAGCCGTGCTCAAGTCCGCGACGTTCATCAGCGCAGGCGACGACCCGGTTGGCGGCCTTCGCTTCGTCAGCGTGACCGTGAACGATGGCGAGCTGAACTCCTCGGCCGGCACCTCCGTGGTGACTGTCGTTCCAGTGAACGACGCGCCCACTCTGAGCCTGGACACCGGCACCGCTGGCTTCAGCACCGAGTACACCGAAAACCAGGCTGGCGTCAGTATCGCTGGCAAGGTCAGCATCACCGATCCGGACGATACCCGCGTACAAAGCGCGACCGTCACCCTGACCAACGCCCAGAAAGGCGACGTGCTGGCGATCGCCAACAAGTACGGTCTGACCGTCAAGGTCGACAATGACATTGCGCACAACAAGATCACCGTCACTCTGACCGGCAGCGCGACCGCTGATACCTATCAGAAAGCCATTCAGGCCATCACTTACAGCAACACCAGCGATGACCCGAGCACCATTGCTCGCACGGTCACCGTGACGGTCAGCGACGGCCACCTGATCAACGGCAGCTCGAACACCACGACATCGACCATTAACGTCATCGCGGTTAACGACGCTCCGCAAGTCGGCTTCAAGAACAGCACCTACACCGAAAACGGTGAGCCGGTCGTCATCGCCAAAGACGTGCACCTGAGCGACCTCGACAACTCGACCCTGCAAGGCGCCACCATCACGTTGACCCACCTGCAGGCCAGCGACGTCATCGGTTCGAACCTGGCCAACAGCGACGGCACGACCCAGATTCCGGGCGTGACCTTCTCTCTGAGCGGTTCGACTGCCAGCGGCACACTGGTCATCACCCTGAACGGCACTGCCAGCGTCGCCGACTACGAAGCGCTGATCCAGTCGATCAAGTTCGCCACCCCGGAAAACAACCCGAACGTCACGGCGCGTGGCGTTGAAATCAGCGTCACCGACACCGGCCTCAAGGGCGATGGCGTGGGCAACGAAACGTCGGTGGTCGCCAAAGGCGAGATCGGCATCATCGCCATCAACAACGCACCAGACGTCACTTTCAGCAGCTTCTCCTACACCGAAAACGGTGACGCGACCGCGCTGGTCAAGGACTTCGCGGTAAAAGACGTCGACAGCACTGAGTTGAGCGGCGCGAAGATCACCCTGACCGGCTTCCTGACCGAAGACGTGATCGTCTCCAAGTACTACGTTGGCGGCACCGAAGGCACCACCGAAGTCGGCGGCATCAGCTACAAACTGAGCAGCGACAGCAATGGCAACATCATTATCGAGCTGACCGGCAAGGCTTCGATCGCCGACTACGAAAAGCTGATCAACTCGATCACTTATCAGAACAGCAGCGACGACCCGAGCACCGCGGCCCGTGGCGTGACCGTCTCGGTCACTGACGTCGATGCCCATGGCAACGACAACCAGACCACCACCGTGGTCCACGACAGCCAGATCACCGTGGTGGCTGTCAACGACGCACCAGTCATCGGTTCGAGCAATGGCCAGGCGCTGGGCAACACCTGGATCGAAACCCCGGCCACCGGTGAGTTCTCCCAGGCTGGCAAGGGCCCTGGCCTGATCGCTGCCAACCTGACCCTGACCGATGCAGACAGCTCGGCCATGAAGAGCGCGGTCGTCACCATCACCAACGCCAAAGACGGCGACGAACTGTCGCTGAAAATCGGCAACACCGTTTACCACGATGGCGATGTGCTGACCGTCGGGGGTGCAAGCCTGACCCTGAGCATCAAAGGCAACGTCCTGACGCTGACCGGTGACGCATCGACCGCAGCCTATCAAGCAGCGCTGCGCGGCGTGCAGTTCGACAACACCTCGCACAACCCGAGCAACATTCAGCGCGACATCACCATCACCGTCAACGATGGTGGCGACGAGAACAGCAGCAGCACCGTTCACTCGTACATCAACGTCATCCCAAGCAACGACACGCCGGTGGTCACTGGCGCGCCTGTTGTCTTCACCGAAGGCGACGCCGCGAAATCGATCATCAGTGGCCTGACCCTGACCGACGTCGACAACACCACCATGAGCAAGGCCGTGGTCACCCTGACCGGCATGCAGCCCGGTGACGTGCTGAGCATCGGTGCTGCGCCACAAGGCGTGACCGTCACTGAAATCAAGACCAACGGTGTCGTGACGGGCTACACCCTTGAAGGCACCGCCTCCAATGAGCAGTACAAGGCGCTCATCGACTCGATCACCTTCAACAGCCCGGGCGACAACCCGACTGGCGGCGTCCGCAACGTTACTGTCACCGTTACCGACAGCGGCGACGTTGACCACGGCAGCCGCGACGGCACCAAGTCGAGCACCTACACCGGCACCATCGACGTGAAGCCGGTCAACGACGCGCCAATCATCGGCCACACCGGTACTGGCACCAGCTTCGGCAACACCTGGAACGAGTCGCTGGCTGACGGTACGCCGTCGGGCGGCGGCAAAGGCCCGGGCAAGATCGCTCGCGATTTCACCCTGACCGATCCGGACACCACCGTGCTGCACAGCGCGACCGTCACCCTGACCAACTCGCACACCGGTGACATTCTGAACGTGGTCAACGCCGCCGGCCTGACCTACCAGATCACCAGCACCACCGATGCGCAGGGCAAAGTCAGCCAGACCATCACCTTCGGTCCAGGCACGACGGCGCAGTACCAGACAGCGATCCAGTCGATCACTTTCGACAGCTCCTCGCACAACCCGAGCACTGAAAACCGTATCATCAACATCACCATTGATGACGGCGGCGACGTCAACAACATCGCCACCACGACGTCGACCATTCGTATCACCACGGTCAACGATGCGCCGACCGTGGTCACCGACAACGTCCTGTTCACCGAGAACGACACTGCGGTGTCGGTAGTCAATAACCTGAACCTGGCCGACCTGGACAACACCACCCTGAGCAAGGCCGTGGTCAATGTCACCGACATGAAAGTCGGCGAGCTTTTGACCCTCACCGGCACCAAGCCTGATGGCGTGACCGTGACCGAGGTGAAGAACTCGGCAGGTCAAGTGACCGGCTTCACCCTCACCGGCATCGCGACCATCGAGCAGTACAAGGCGCTGATCGAATCGATCAAGTTCCAGGCGCCGGGCGATAACCCGACTGCGGGCACCCGTGGCGTCGACATCACCGTTACTGACTCCGGCGCCAAGGGCAACGGCGTGAACGGCAAGGAGTCGTTCCTCGGTCACGGCGAAATCTCCGTGGTTGCGGTCAACGACGCCCCGACCGTAGTGGCTGGCGCCCACGGCGACGGCAAGGAAGACGACGGCCAGGCCAATTCGGGCATCGCCATTACCTTGAACGGCGGCGATGTGGACGGTCATGTCGACCACTTCAACCTGGTTGATCTGGGTGCGCACGGCACGTTCTTCGCCGACGCCGCCCACACCATCGTTATCGACGCCAACACCAACATCACGGCGTCCGGCAACAGCGCGACCATCTACTTCGTGCCGGATGCAGACTGGAGCGGCACCACCGACTTCAGCTACAAAGCGGTGGATAACGGCCTGGCCAACGGTCAGGACGTACTGAGCTCGCCTGTCGTGAACGGCAGTGTCACCGTGGCCCCGGTCACCGACACCCCATCGCTGAGCATGGATGGCAGTTTCACACGTGGCATCGACTTCCAGGGCTCTGGCACTGGCACCGGCGTTGCCATCAATCAGTTCAGCGGTGGCGTGTGGCACACCAACAACGCTGGCAATCAGGTCGAAATCAACACTGCCAGCACTTATGGCGTGACTGACCCGAACCAGGGGGCTGGCAACCACGTCATCGAGCTTGAGCGCAACTCGGGCGATGCCAGCAACCTATGGACCGAATTCTCGGCCAAGGCCGGCGAGACCTACACCGTCTCCGTCGATTATTCGCCGCGCGCCGGCGCGCTGAGCAATTCGGTCATCAACGTGTTCTGGGGCACCACCCTGATCGGCACGCTGAACGCCAGCGAACTGGGGCTCAAGACCTACAAGTTCCAGGTTCCGGTCACTGCCGATGGCACCGCGCACCTGGAATTCAAGGCCGCGGACAGCAACTCCACCGGCGGCATTCTGGACAACATTTCGGTGACCCAGAACGTCAACACCGGCTACGAGGATCAGCCCATCCTGCTGTCGGCCGTGCATGCAGCCAGCACCGACCGTGACGGTTCGGAAACCCTGACCCTGACCCTCAACGGCCTGCCGAAAGGCGCGGTCATCACCGACGGCACCCCAGGCCACACCTTTACTGCTGGCGCGGACAACGCTTCGGTCGACATCAGCGGCTGGAATCAGTCCACCCTGAAGTTCACCGGCCCACAAAACTTCAGTGGCGACGTGGCGCTGAAACTGACCGCAACCGCCAAAGACGGCGCCGCCGACGCTGTCAGCAAAAACCTGGACTTCACCGTTCATGTGATTGCTGTGGCTGACAAGCCAGACCTGACTGTCACCAGCGCAACCGGCGACGAAGACACCGCGATCAAACTGGACATCAGCACGGCACTGGTCGACACCGACGGTTCGGAAAGTCTCACGCTTACCGTGTCCGGCATTCCGCTGGGCGGCGTCGTGACCGATGGCCACAACAGCTACACCTCGATCCCGGGCGGCGACGGTGCAGTCATCATCAACGGCTGGGACCTGAACAACCTGACCTTCACCCCGCCGAAGGACGCCAACGGCACGATCAACCTGACCGTGATCTCGACCGCTACCGAGTCGAGCAACGGCAACGCGACGTCGAACAGCCAGACCCTGACCGTCAATGTCACCCCGGTCAACGACGCGCCAGTGTTCGGCCATGACCGCGGCTACAGCGACTACGGCAACACCTGGAACGAAACGCCGGTCGGTGGCGATGCCACTGCCCCAGGCAAAGGCCCGGGCCAGATTGCTGCGGATATCACCATCAAGGATCCGGACAACGCTACGCTGCAAAGCGCCACCGTCACACTGACCAACTACAAGGCTGGCGACATCCTCAACGTGGTCAACGATGCAGGCCTGAAGTACACCACCACCGACATCACCGACGCAGACGGCAAAGTGACTGGCAAGGTCATCACCTTCGAATCGGGCACCGCGCAGCAGTATCAGACGGCGATTCAGTCGATCACCTTTGACAGCACGTCTCACGATCCTGACAAAACCGATCGCATCATCGACATCAGCGTCAACGACGGTTCGGTCGCGAGCTCGACGACTTCGACCATCCACATCACCACAGTCAACGATATTCCGACTGTGCACACCGATGCGGTGACCTTCACTGAAAACGACCCGGCAACGTCTGTCGTCAGCCAACTGGATCTGGCTGACGTCGATAACACCACGCTGTCCAACGCCGTGGTCTCGGTCGCTGTCAAGGCGGGCGATGTCCTGACCTTCACCGGCACCGCGCCGCAAGGCGTGTCGGTCACCCCAACCTACGCCGCCGATGGCACGACCGTTACCGGTTACACCATCCACGGCGTCGCGACCATCGACCAGTACAAGGCGTTGATCGAAGCGATCAAGTTCAACAGCCCGGGCGACAATCCGGTTGCGGGTGACCGCGCCGTGACAGTCACCGTGACGGATTCCGGCGCCAATGGCGACGGCGTAGGCGGCAAGGATTCCGTGGCGGCCACCGGCAAGATCACCGTGATCGCAGAGAACGATCCACCGGTCGCCAACGACGACTCAGGCATCAAGCTGAGCGGCCTGCAAGGCAACTACTACGGCTACAACGACACCGGCGCGAACAAAGACGGCTCGAACCTGGGGACGATCAAACAGGCGCTGGACTTCATCGCCTCGCATTCGGCCGATGCCACGTTCTCGGCAACCAGCATCAACTACGGCACCGTCAACACCTTCGGTAATGACTTGGGTCGCTCCGGCAACCTGACCAAATTCCTGGGCAATGACAGCGCTTCGCTGGAGTACAAGAACGGTACCAGCACCCAGACCACCAGCACCGATGCCATCATCGAGCTGTCGGGCAAAGTGACCCTGGCTGCGGGCACCTACTCGCTGAGGATTACCGCGGACGACGGCTATAGCATCCTCATCGACGGTAAGCAGGTCGCTTCCTACGATGGCAACCAGTCGCCAACCACGCGTACTACCGCGACATTCAGCATCGACAACAGTGGCACCCACGACATCCAGATCGTCTATTGGGATCAGGGCGGTCAGGCGCAGCTGAAAATCGAAGCGGCCACCGTCGATAACCAAGGCAAAGTCGGCACGTACAACGTGTTGAGCACCACCAGCGCAACACTGGGCCACGACACCTTGACCACCCTCGAAGACCAGCCTCTGGTCATCAAGGCTGCAACGCTGTTGGCCAACGACACCGACCCGGACAGCACGCACCTGTCCATCAACAATGTGAAGATGGACCCAAGCAAAGGCTCCGTTGCGCTGGACAGCTATGGCAACGTGATCTTCACCCCGGCCAAGGACATCAATGGTCCGGTGACCTTCACCTACACCATTACCGACGGTGAAAAGACCTCCAACGTTGCGACCGTGACCGTCAACGTCACGCCGGTCAACGATGCGCCAATCGCTTCGACGAGCACTGCCGCTGGCTTGGAAGACACCACGATCAGTGGCCAACTGCAGGCCCGCGATGTCGACACCGGCGATGTCCTGACCTACTCCGTTGCCGATAACAACAAGCCAGCAGGTTTCAGCCTGAACACCGCGACCGGCCAATGGACCCTGGACGCCGGCAACCTCGCGTATCAGCACCTGGCGGCCGGCACGACGACCACCCTGTCCGTGCCGTTCACCGTCACTGACAAGGCGGGCGCGACCAGCACGTCGAATCTGACCATCACCGTCACCGGCACCAACGACGCACCGGTGGCCAAAGTGAGCACCGGCGCAGGCTCCGAAGACACCACCATCAGCGGCCAGCTGCAGGGCTCGGACGTTGACGACGGCGATACACTGACCTACTCCGTCAAGGCTCAAGACAAACCTGCCGGATTCACCGTCGATGCCAGCGGCCACTGGACACTGGACGCCAGCAACTCGGCATATCAGTACCTGGCAGCGGGTCAAACCACGGTCGTCAACGTGCCGTTCAGCGTCACCGACAAGGCTGGCCTGAGCAATACGTCGAATCTGGCGATCACTATCACCGGCACCAACGATGCTCCAACCGTCGGCACGGCTGCGGCCACCGGCACGGAAGACACGCCACTGGTACTGAACTGGGCCAACTTCGGCATCAGCGACGTCGACTCTGCAACATCGGCACTGGGCATCAAGATCACTGCCCTGCCAAGCGGCGGCGACCTGCAATACAAAGCGGCCAATGGCAGCTGGGTCACCATGACCAGCGCCGATGTGGGCAAAGCGTTCAGCTACGCCGACATCGCAGCCGGTAAACTGCAGTTCGTCCCGACAGCCGACAAGTCCGGCAGCAGCGACTACAGCGCTACAGGCATGGGTGATCAGAAGTCCATTTACAGCCAGCTGCAGTTCAGCGCCACCGATGGCGGCACCGTCGCCACACCGGGCACCCTGAACATCAGCATCCGTCCATCGGTGGATCAACCGTCCCTGACGCTGGGCACCAGCGCAGTCACCTCGACCGGTCTGGTCAAGGATGTCTGGGTCGGCACACTGACCGGCATGGGCACCAACGGTAATGGTGCGAGCGAGTCGACCATCAAGTCGGGCTTCAACACCACCACTGCGCCGACCACCCACACCACCGCCACGGATGCACAGGACAGCAACGTTGCAGCCGGTACCGGTACCAAGTTGTCCGGCCTGATCTACCTGGAAGCGGGTCACACCTACAACTTCTCGGGCACGGGCGATGACAGCCTGCTGATCACCCTCGGTGGCACCACCGTGGCCAATGCAGCCTGGGGCAGCAACGGCGGCACCATCACGTCGACGGGCTACACCCCGACGACCTCCGGCTACTACACCCTGGACATCTACCATTACAACCAGTCAGGTCCGGGCAATTACACCATCAGCCTGAAGGACACGGTGGGCACCACCACCACCACCACGACAGCGCTGAACAGCACCAACGCGCTGCTGTACACCTCGGTGGACGACCTGAAGGCCTCTGGCCTGAACGGCGTGACGCTGCATGAAAACGGCGCAGGTAGCGGCGAGGGTTACTACACCGCCTACGATCTGAACCACGGCACCGAAAACAGCCCGATCAAGCTGAGCTCGATCACGGCCAACTACACCGACAACGACGGTTCGGAAACCCACGTCACCACGATCAGCGGTGCACCGGCCGGTTCCATCCTGACGGACAGCGCGGGCCACAGCGTCACCATCGCGGCCTCGGGCACCGGTGTAGACGTCAGCAACTTTGACCTGACCAGCCTGGTCATCAAAACGCCTGAGTACTACAGCGGCAACTTCACCCTGACCGTCACCGCGACGGCTACGGAAACCGCGCTGGTGGGCAAGGCAGGTGCTGTCGCGACGGCGACCGACACCAAGCAGATCAACGTTGTGGTCGATAAAGGCACGTACACGTCGACCGAAGGCACGGCGGGTGACAGCACTGTCACCGGCACTGCGTCTAACGACATCGTGGTCGCGGACGTCACCGCCATGCATCTGGTGAAAGGTCAGAATTACGACATCGCCTTCATGATCGACACGTCGGGCAGCATGCAGAAACAGCTGACCGAGATGAAGGCACAGCTGGTGTCTGCACTGACGGATCTGGCCGCTTCGGCAAGCTCTGTCGAAGCCGGGACGGTCAAGGTTTACCTGACCAGCTTTGGCAGCTCGGCTAACACCGGGAAGACGTTCGACATCTCCACCGCTGACGGCCTGAACGCAGCAAAAAACTTTGTGAACGGGCTGACCACTAGCGGCAATACCAACTATGAGTCGGTGTTCAATCAGACCACTACCTGGTTCAACAGCAGCGATGCCATCAACGCCGGCGCCCAGAAGCTCACGTTCTTCATCACCGATGGTCAGCCAAACGTCTACGACTCCAGCATCAA
The DNA here is from genome assembly GCF_059421985.1 of Pseudomonas sp. GW821-FHT02A11. Lineage (NCBI taxonomy): Bacteria > Pseudomonadati > Pseudomonadota > Gammaproteobacteria > Pseudomonadales > Pseudomonadaceae > Pseudomonas > Pseudomonas sp. GW821-FHT02A11. Next base: position 158,152 of record NZ_JBWKWB010000009.1, on the reverse strand, counting down.
GGGTGTGGGCAACACGCTGGATTCGCACACCACCGCGGCTTACAACAAGCTGGCGGCGGCGAGCACCAACGGGATCGAAGCGATCGGCATCAACACCTCCGCACTGGACAAGTACGACACCAACAACCATTCGCAGAACGTCATTGATGTGAGCAAGCTCAAGGACGCGATCCTGAGCAGCGAAACGCTGACGGGTCCTGGTGCAGACTCGGTCAATGGTGGTGACGGCAACGACATCCTGTTCGGCGACATGATCAACTACAAGACGCTGGAAGGGGCTGCAGCGCTGAAGCTGTTCGCAGCAGAGGCACTGGGCAAAGACGTGTCGACGATCGACGACAAGACGCTGCACTCGTTCATCTCCACCCACGTCGATGACATAGTTCACCTGGCCAACGCGTCGAGCACCTATGACGCCACCAAGTACCCACTGCTGGCGGATGGCAATGACACCCTGCTGGGTGGCAACGGCGATGACATCCTGTTCGGTCAGGGTGGCAACGACACGCTGTACGGTGGCAACGGCAACGACCTGCTGATCGGTGGTAAAGGCAACGACATCCTCTACGGTGGTGCCGGTGCCGATACCTTTGCCTGGAAAGCAGGCGATACCAACAGCGGTGGTTTTGACGTGATCAAGGACTTCAGCACGAAGGAAGGCGACAAGATCGACCTGCGCGACCTGCTTCAGGGCGAGGACAGCAATGACCTCAACAACCTGAGCAAGTACCTGCAGATCACCAACGATGGCAAGGACACCACCATCGAGATCAGCAGCACGGGCCAGTTCACCACCGCCACCAACGCAGCGAATGCCGGTAGCACGGCAGATACGCACATCAAGGTGGAAGGCGTGACCTGGAACAACGACATGCTCAAGTCTCTGGTGCAAGGCAGCGATCCGACCATCAAGGTCGATCATCACTGATAGCCCACTAGCGTGAGCTGATGTACTGTGCTGGCAGCCGTCTCAAACGGCTGCCAGCCTTTGCATTCACTGAGGAATGAGCCATGTTTTACGTTCAGCGCGATGCAGCGGGACAGCTTGTGCGTGTCGAGGCGGCGGCCTTTGCCGAAGCGACCGGCCAGCTACCGGCCGACGATCACGAGATCCAGGCCTGGTACGCCAATGAAGTGGTGGAAAAGAGCCTGAACCAGCTCAAGTTGAGCGACATGGAGATGATCCGTGTACTCGACGACTTGATTCAGGTGCTGACCAGCAAGGGCATTCTCAACATCACCGATTTGCCCGCGCCTGCGCAGGCGAAGTTACTCGACCGTAACCAGGCGCGGGAAAACCTGGGTGGCCTGAGCAACCTGATCAATGACGATGAGACGCGGTTGATTTAAGCGGATACAAAGCTGCTTCTGCCCAGAGGGCGTAGGAGCAAGCTTGCTCGCGATCTGGCGCGAAGCGGCAGTAAAGTCTGTGCATGCGACAGGACTGACACCCCGCGTAGGCAGACTCTACTGCCGCTTCGCGCCAGATCGTTGGCAAGCCGACTCCGGCCTGCGGCCAGAATCAAAAACACTGGATTCACTTCCAGGGCGCTGGATCACCGACCAACCGGCCCTGCACGCCTTCGATTCCCATCTCGGCAATCACCTGACGCTCGCCTTCGGTCTCGACACGCTCGGCGATCAGCGGCAGGTCGATGCTGTGCGCGGCACGCTGCACGGCCTCGATGAACAGGCGCTTGTGGCTTTCTTCGTCGACGGCGCGAATATAACTGCCGTCGATCTTCAAATACGCCAGCCCCAGATGCGCCAGGTTGCCAATCATGCTGAAACGGCCGCCGAAGCGTTGCAGCGCCAGGGTGAAACCGGCTTCTTGCAGGCGGCGAGCGAGCTTTTCCAGCACCGCTTGGTCCGGCAGCTGTTCTTCGCCGATCTCGAAGGTCAGGCGACCGCGCAGTTTCGGGTGCTGGCGCAGGGCATCGAACACCTGATTCAACGCAGCAGGGTCATTCAGCGTGGCCGCCGACAGGTTCAGCGCCAGCGGCTGATCGTGGGTTTCCATGTGTTCGAGCACGAGTTGCAGCATCAGCAGGTCGAGGCGGCTGGCCCAGCCAAAGCGCTCGATCCACGGCAGGAAACGCCCCGCCGGAATCGCCTGGCCCTGTTCGTTGACCAGCCGCGACAAGGCCTTGTAGTGCAGCACGCGATCGGTATTGCGCGTCTCGACCACCGGCTGGAAGAACAGCTCGAAACCGCCTTTGCTCAACGCCGAATCCAGCACTAGACGCCAAGTGTGCTCGTCGTCCCCTACATTGGTCACCACGCCGTTCTCGACGCACGCCCAAGTCTGCTCGCCCTGGGTTTCAGCCAACGCCAGCGCCTGATCCGCCAACGCCAGCAAGGTCAGCGGCGCCTCGCCCGGCGTGTACGGCGCCAGGCCCATGTGAGCAACCGGCTGCACGTCGGACGCGCCGGTCGCCCCCAGCGCATGCAGGGCCTGCTCCAGATCGCGAACCAGTTCCAGTGCTTCTTGATGGGCCATACCCGGCGCCAGCACCGCAAACTCGCCACCCCGGGAGCGGCTGATGAGATTACGCATTTTGGGGTATGTGTCGCTCAGTTTGACCAGCACCTGCGCGACGGCCACCAGCAAGGCGTCCGTGCGTTTGCCGCCCAGACGCAGGTTCAAGCCCGCCAGATCCGACACACGCAGCAACAGCAGATAACCGGCCCGCTCTTCTTCCTGATTACTGACATGGGCCTTGAGCTGCATGTCGAAATAGCGCCGGTTGGAAAGCCCCGTCAGGCTGTCCTGATAAGACTCGATCCGCAGCTTTTCGCTGCGCTCGGTGCTTTCCTGAAACAGCGCCTTGAGCTTCTCGACCATCTGGTTCATTGCCTGCACCACGCGGCGCAGCTCAGGGGTGCGCGGCAATTCGGGCAGAATCAGGAATTCACGACGACCAATGGCGTGAGATTGCGCGACCATGTAATCCAGCGGCTTCAACTGCCGACGCAACAGCATGGCGCCAAGCATCGCACTGATGATGCCGCACACGACCAGCCAGCCAAGGCTGCCCAACGCGCTCTGCCACAGCTTGGCCAGGGCGAACATCGGATGGCTGACCACCTCGACCCGCGCGGTCTGCTGCCAGCCGCGACTGACAATCGCCTCGCCCCCCGCGGGCTCCAAGCCGATGGCGTTGATGAACCACTGCGGCACGCCTTGATTGTCAGGCGTAGCGCTACGCTCGACGATCACGGCATTGGTCGCCAGATCCACCACGCGAATGCTGGCGTAGTAGCCGCTGTCGAAGATCGACGTCACCATTAGCTCGACCATCGTCGGGTCGTCGATATTCGTCGTCAGCGACAACGCCAGCGACGTCGCGGCATCCTGCGCGTGAGACCGCAGCTGGTTGACGTACTGCGCGCGCGAACTCTCCAGGCTGACAACAAAACTGCCGGTGAACGCGACCACCAGAAACAGACAGATAGCGATCAACAGCTGTTTGAAAAGAGACATCGGTACTCCTAGTTCTCAGGCTCTGGGGGAAAGCCTTCGGCGGTCATTTTCTTCAGCACGTCCTGCCAGCGGGACAGACGTTTGGTATCGCTCACTTTCTTGTTGCCCTGCGCGCCCGGCAAAAACAGCCCTTCGGCGTTGAAGGAATACACCGGCAACAGGTCCTGGCGTTCGCTGGCAGGCTTGATTTCATTGATCAGACTGTCGAGCACCAAGGGCATGGCGTTCGGGCTCGAATAATAGGTCAGCACCATGTGCGCGCGATTCAGGCGCAAGGCTTTAACGTAGGTGATCAGCAGCTTTTCGCTGGGTACGCCGAGCCGACGCAGGCTGAAATACTTGGCGATGGCGTAGTCTTCACAGTCGCCTGCGCCCTTCCACAACGACTCGATGGGCGTGGCCCAGTAATCGACCTCGTGCCACAAGTCGATATCTTCCTCATAGCGCATCTGCTTGTTGAAGAAGGCGTTGACCACCTTCAGCTTGTCCATCTCACTGATCTGCTTCTCGGTCGACAACAGGTTCTGCCACGCATCGATGCGTTGTTTGCCGGCGCCCAAGGGGCCATACAGCGACTCGGCACGACGGCTGATCAACGAAAAGTCCCAGTCCGCGCTCAGATAGCTCGCACACGCCGTGCACGTCAGTGCAAGCGCAAGCAGCAGCCAAAACCCAGGGCGCTTGTGAGCTGAACGTACTGCCAATTCGTTTAGTCCATCAGCCAACGGAGAATCGGAAAGCGATGGTGAGGGGTCGGGCGGGAAAAGACAATGGCGTCTTGAGATCATCGGTCCCTGTTACCTGCCAGCGAGTCCATTCATGACACATTCACTGTAGCAGCACCGCCTGCCAGCGGTGGCGTCATCACCATCGCCACCACTGGCAAGCCGAGCTGCTCGAGGCTACCCGCTTACGGCTTTTTCTTGCGCGGCCCGGTGTTGAAGACCGGCACCTTGCGCACCGGCTTGGCCGCAGGCACATCGGCTGTGGTCTCGCCGCTGTCGACCCACTTGCCCAGATTGCGCTTGCCACCGCTGCCACTGGTTTTCGGCTTCTTGGGCTTTTTCGGTTTCTTCAGGATCTGGCCGCTGGCGTCGGTCACCGGCACGCGGTGCTCGGGCTCGAAATCCGGCTCTACCTTGCGCTGCAGGGTCTGACGGGTCAGGACTTCAATGGCACTGAGCAGATCGACTTCGTCGGCGCACACCAGCGAAATCGCTTCACCGGTCTGCCCGGCACGGCCGGTACGACCGATGCGGTGGACGTAATCTTCGGCGACGATCGGCAGGTCGAGGTTGACCACGGTGGGCAGATCGTCGATGTCCAGACCACGCGCGGCAACGTCGGTGGCGACCAGAATCTGCACTTCACCGGTCTTGAAGCGATCCAGCGCGCGCTGGCGAGTGGCCTGTGGCTTGTCGCCGTGAATGCCGTCGGCGTTGATGCTCAGGCCCTGCAGGCGGTCCACCAACTGATCGACGCCCACGCGGGTCTTGGCGAACACCAGCACCTGGCTCCAGCGCAGCTTTTTCAGCAGGTGGATGAACAGCTCGCTCTTGCGCTTCTTGTCGACGGTCACGATCCACTGCTTGACCGAGGACGCCGCGACGTTGCGCGGGCTGACTTCGATGGTCAGGGGGTTGTCGAGCATCTGCCCGGCGAGCAGGCGAATGGGCTCGGAGAAGGTGGCGGAGAACAGCAAGGTCTGGCGACGCTTGGGCAGCGCGGCGTAGATGTCGCGCAGCTCTTCGGAGAAGCCCAGATCGAGCATGCGATCGGCTTCGTCGAGGATCAGGGTCTGCAGCTGGGAGAACTTAACCGCATTCTGACGATGCAGGTCGAGCAGACGGCCCGGCGTTGCCACCAGCACATCGACGCCGCGGCGCAGCTTCATCATCTGCGGGTTGATGCTCACGCCGCCGTAGACCGCGTAGGTGCTCAGCGGCAGGTGTTCGGCGTACTGGCGGATCGCTTCGTGAACCTGCTCGGCCAGCTCACGGGTCGGCACCAGCACCAGCGCACGTACCGAGTTGGCTGCGACTTTGGGGCCCTCCATGGTCAGGCGCTGCAGCAATGGCAAGGCGAAACCGGCGGTCTTGCCAGTGCCGGTTTGCGCTGCGGCCATCAGGTCGCGGCCTTCGAGGACCGGCCCAATGGCCTTGGCCTGAACGGGAGTGGGCGTCTGGTAGCCGAGCGTTTCGAGGGCGCGCAGCAAAGGTTCGATCAGGCCAAGAGAGGCGAATGTCATGGGGATACCGTCGAAAAAGGGTCAGCGCGTCGCGCAATGGCGCGCAGTTTACCCGTTTTAAGCGGGTTTCTGCTTGCGCCACTGCGGCAAGCCGATCAGCACCACCGCGCTGATGATCACGGCCATGGCTGCGCCTTCGGCAGGGCCGATGTGTTCGTCGGCGAACAACACGCCGAGCAACACCGCGACCGCCGGATTCACATAGCAATAGCTGGTCGCCGCTGCAGGCCGCACGTTTTTCAGCAGGTACATATAAGAGCTGAACGCCACGATGGAGCCGAACACCACCAGGTAGGCCATCACCAGCCAGCCGGAAAGCCCCGGTGACTGGGTCACACGCTCGCCACTGAGGTAGCTGGCGAGCAACATCAGGACGCCTGCCACCAGCATTTCGCAGGCGCTCGCCATCGGGCCGGGAGGCAGCGGCAGGTAACGGCTCCAGACCGAGCCGAACGCCCAGGCGGCGGCTGCGAAGATCACCAATGCCGCGCCATAGGGACTGGCTTGCAGGTTCGAGCCCAGATTGAGCAGGCCGATGCCGATCAGCCCCAGCAGGATCCCGGCCCACTCAAGCGGCGTATTGCGCTGGCGCCAGAACAGGCCGAACAGCAACGTGAACAGCGGAACCACTGCCACCGCCAGCGCCGCGACACCCGATGCCACGCCTGCGTGTTCGGCCAGGGTCACTGCGCCGTTGCCACAGGCCAGCAACAGAAAGCCGATCATAGCGGCCGCCTTCCATTGTTTCCAACTGGGCATCGGCGCGCCGCGAAAGCGCATGAAGGCGAACAGAATGGAGCCGGCAATGGTGAAGCGCACCCCCGCCATCATCAGCGGCGGCCAGGTCTGGATACCGATGCGTATGGCCAGGTAAGTGGAGCCCCAGATCACGTAAAGCGCGAAAAAGGCCCCGATCAGCAACAGGGGAAAACGGCGGGAGGCAGGCATGAACAGGCTCAATCAGGATCTGTGATTTTTATGGGGATCCAGTGTAGAGAAGATGCGATGACAGGTTCAGTAACAACCGGGGTTTATTCGACCCGTACACTTTTGCAGGTCAAACCCGGATTCATCACAGACCGCGATGCTCGTTGATCGCTTCAGCGAGTTTCTTGGCCGGGACCTTTTGCAATGTGCACAGCAACTGATGGGAAACTCCGGCAATGCCATGGGTGTTGCGCAGTTCATGGCTCAGGTGCGCAGTAAGGTTGGCGGCCATCTCGGCGTCGGCCATGGCCCGGTGAGCCTTGCCGGTATGGGGCAAACCCGCCCAGGAGGTCAGCGTGCCAAGCTTGTGGTTGGGCGCGCCGGGCAGCAAGCGTCGGGCCAGCAACATCGAGCAGGCAAAGCTTTGCTCGCGGTTGCGTTTGATGCGCGACAGCTCGTAATCCCAGAACTTCTGGTCGAACGACGCGTTGTGCGCGACCAGCGGGGTCAGGCCGACGAACTCGCAGACTTCGTTCATCACCCGCTAGCCGGGGGTGCGGTGCGCAGCATGGCGTTGCTGATGCCGGTCAGCGACTCGATGAAGGACGGAATGCGCACGCCCGCGTTCATCAGGCTCTGATAACGCTCGACGATCACGCCCTGTTCCATGATCACCACGGCGATCTCGGTCGCCCGGCAACTGCTGTTGGGGGAAATGCCGGTGGTTTCGAAGTCGATGACGGCGATGCGTTCTTGCATTGGAATGAAAACCTTAGTGAAGCGGTAGGAGTCGGAACGTTAACTCTTTAGCAGCAACCCGCCCTCAATAGGCACGTAACGACTGGCCGCCCGAATCAGCGAGTTGGCGGTCAAGCCCGGCACGCCATACGCCACCGCTTCGACGCCGTGCTTGCTGATGATGCGCTCGAGCAGCAGATCGAAATCCCCATCCCCGGAGGCCAGCACCACCTCATCGACATTGGGCGCAACGTCCATGATGTCGATGGTGATGCCCACGTCCCAGTCACCTTTGGCCGAGCCATCGCTGCGCTGGATGTAGGGTTTGAGTTTGACGGTGAAACCGAGGTTGCGAAGGATCTGCTGGAATTGCTGCTGCTTGCTGTCGCCACGGTCGATGGCATAGGCGTACGCTTCGACGATCTGCCCGCGCTTGCTGATGTCCGCCCACAGCGCGGCATAGTTGAAGTGGCAGCCATGGGCTTGACGCACGGTGTAATACAAATTCTGTACGTCGGCGAACACCGCAATTCTTCTCACCCGAACTCCTTGATGCGCTGACAAGCGGCAAGGGCCCGAACGTCGGACCGGCGCTCAGTATGCCAGTTTGGGGAGGGGATTGAAGGGCTGTGTGTCTGCACACCGGCTCGGAGTGAACGCTCCATTGGCAATCACACAACACTGTGGGAGCGAATTCATTCGCGAGACGCCGGTACAGCCGACGGATATCCATCGAATGTACTGGCCAATCGCGAATGAATTCGCTCCCACAGGAAACCACATGCGGCCGGCCAGGCAGGCCGCATGCATTCATGAATCAGCGATCAGACGTACGAATCGTCATCATCGCCGCCAAAGAAACCACCGCTGTCATCGCTGCCGTAGTCGGTATCGGCCAAACCACCGGAGTCGTTGCCCCAGTTGTCGTTGCTGGTCACGCGCTGCTGGTCGTCGCCCCACCCACTGCCGCCGCCATTGCCCAAATCGCTGTCGCTGGCAGGCTGCGCCGGTTGCTGCTCGATGATCTCGACGATCTCCTGGGGCTGGCTGTTGTGGTGGAACAGGCTGCTGATGCCTTCAGCCAGCATCACGCCACCGGCTACACCGGCTGCGGTTCTCAGCGCGCCGCCCAGGAAGCCGCTGCCCAACGGTGCAGCGGGCGCCTGTTGCTGCGGCTGGCCATAGTTGCCTTGTGGCGGGTTGTACGGCGGTGGGCTGGCAGGGCCGTCACGCCAGCCGCCAGCTGACGAAGGAGGCGGGCTGGAAGGACGCGAAAAGGACGATGCGGGCTGTTGTGGTTGCGAATCACGGGAGCCGCCGCCAAAGATGCTCGACAGGAAGCCGCCGCTCTGGGCCGGAGCCGGCTGAGCCTTGACCCGCGCCAACTCGGCCTGCAGCTGTTGGATCTGCTCGTCGCGCTGACGGTTCTGGGCCTCCATCTGCTTGAGCGCGACCTCTTGGACCAGAATCGCCTGGGCCATGTAATAAGGCGCGGCGGGCTGGCGTGTCAGGTGCTCCTTGATCAGCGCCTCGGCCTGAGCGTCTCGGGGGGCCGAATCGGTTTCTGCTTGCTTGAGTTTGGTAAACAAGCCATCGATCAGGGTTTGCTCTTCGGTGTTCATGGCGACCTCGTTAGATTGCCGTAGGAATGCTGTGACTGACGAAGTGTCAGACACAATCAGTAATGGGGCGTTTCGAGGGCATTTCAACAGGATGTAGAAAAAGTTAAGAACCCCCGAAGCGGTCCAGCCGATTGGCCCGTTCACCCGCTCTACGTTAAAGTGTCGGCCTGCTTTTGCCTGTGACCCTTTCATGAATCCGCTGACGATCATTCAAGACTCGCTGTACTTCTTCCGGCGCCACTTCGCCAGCATTCTTACACTGTGCCTGCCGCTGGTGATCCTCGAGGCCTTGACCAAGCAAATGCTGGCCAGCGCGGTCGGTCCGAACGGCTCGGCGAGCTGGCAGCTACTGATCGGCCTGCTGTTTTACCCTTTATATACCGGCGCGTTGATCCTCTTCCTCGACGCCAAGACCCGCGGCGAAGCGCCCAGCAAACGCGACCTGCTCGCTGCGACCCTGCGCCTGTGGCCGACCTTCGCAGTGCTCACGGCCTTGAGCACACTGCTGATCATGGCGGGACTGTCGCTGTTCATCGTCCCCGGCGTGTGGGTGATGATCAAGCTGGTGTTCTCCGAGTACCTGTTGGTGCTGCGCGGTCTGGGGCCGCTCGATGCGATGCGCGAGAGTTTCAAGATGACGCGCGGCCATCTGGTGCGGATCCTCGCTTGCGTGCTGTTCGTCTACATTCCGCTCTCAATCCTGGAAGGCCTGAGCTTTTATGTATTGCCCGACCAGCAGAGCCCGCTATTGGCGCTGGCCGTGGACAGTATTTCCAGCTTTTTGCAGCTGTTTATCAGCGTCGTGATGTTCCGTCTGTTCATATTGATCGACGAGCCCCCGCGACCGGCCTGAGGAGCGCCGATGCAACGTTTGACGCGTTTTGTCGTTGCACTCGCGCTGCTGACCGCCCTGGCGGCGGGGCTGCTGTATGACATCACCTGGCATCCGGCCCGGCACGAGCAGATGCCGGTCAGCTGCAACGCCAAGGACGCCGCGCCTCCCATGCTCGTGCCGGGCCAGGCGGTCAAAGTCATGACCTGGAACATTCAATACCTGGCCGGCAAGCGCTACGTGTTCTGGTACGACATGGCCGACGGCAGCGGCCCGGACGAGCGCCCCACCCCCGAAGACATTGCCTATAACCTCGACGAAGTGGCGCGGGTGATTCGCGACGAACAGCCGGACATCGTGTTGTTGCAGGAAGTCGACGACGGCGCCAAGCGCACCGACTATGCCAACCAACTGGCGCTGCTGCAGGAACGCGTCACCGATCTGTACCCGTGCAGCACCGAAGCGTTCTACTGGAAATCGGACTTCGTGCCCAACCCGCACATCTTCGGCAGCGTGGGCACCAAGCTCGCCACCCTCAGCCGCTACCGGCTGGAAAAGGCCGAACGCCTGCAACTGCCCTCGCCCAGCGGTAGCCTGATCGGCCGCGCATTCGAGCCACACCATGCGCTACTGGTGAGCTACCTGCCCGTGAACGACGGCGGTCAGCTGGCAGTGGTCAACACCCATCTGGGCGACTTCCCTCCGGGCGACGACGCCTTGCAGCGTCAAGTGACGGCAGCCGCTGAACTGCTGGATGGCTTCGATAAAAGCGGCACACCCTGGATCAGTGGCGGCGACTTCAACCTGCTGCCTCAAGGGCAGTACTCACGGCTGCCTGCCGAACAGCGTGAACGCTACGCACCGGAAAGCGAACTTCACCTGTTATGGGACAAATACCCGATGATCCCCAGCAACGAAGCGATCAACGGTGAGGATCGTCGCACCTGGTACACGCGTTTTCCCAACGACCCACGGGTAAACGGCCCGGATCGTACGCAGGATTACCTGTTCTACTGCCCGGCGTTGAAGCGGGTCGATGGGCAGGTTCGACAGGGGGATACGCTGCTGATCTCCGATCACTTGCCGGTGATTGGCCGGTTCTTGCTGCCTGCCCAAGAGTAAAACCCAACGCAGCTCAAACCTGTGGGAGCGAATTTATTCGCGACGTCGGTAGGGTCGCCCCATTAGTGTCGGATGTACTGCCGCCTCGCGAATGAATTCGCTCCCACAGTTTTGATCATCGCCGGCCCCGGAGTCGGCGCTCATTTACGAGGCTTGGCTCGTGCGGTCGGTTCTGCAATCAGGGGGTCGTCAGGCCAGTAATGTTTGGGGTAACGCCCCTTCAGATCCTTCTTCACCTCGGCATAGGTGCTGCGCCAGAAGTTGGCCAGATCCTGCGTCACCTGCACCGGTCGACGCGCCGGAGACAGCAAATGCAGTTTGACGATCTGCCGACCGCCCGCGATGCGTGGCGTGTCGGACAGCCCGAACAATTCCTGCAACCGCACCGCCAGAATCGGCGGGTACTCGCTGTAATCCAGCCGCACCGATGACCCCGACGGCACACTCAGATGATGAGGCGCCTGCTCGTCCAGGCGCTGGGGCAGAGGCCAGGGCAGCAAGTTGTGCAGGATCGACGACAGATCCAGATTGCCGAAATGGCTCAGCCGCGTGACTTTGCCCAGATACGGCAGCAGCCACTGTTCCAGCTTCGCCAGCAAGGCATCGTTGCTGACGTCCGGCCATTCGCTGCTGTCCTGCTTGTGCAAATCCAGCTGACGCAACAGTGCCACGCGCGCCTGCCACTGACGCAGCTCCGGCGTCCACGGCAGCAGCTCCAGACCTTTGCGTCGCACCAGCGCCAGCAACGCCTGACCTCGGGCAGCATCATCCAGCCCGGTCAGAGGCTCGCGGCTGATGATCAGCTCGCCGGCCTTGCGCTGGCGTTCGGCGCGAAACACGCCTTCGCGCTCGTCCCAGTCCAGTTGGTCGAACTGCACGACCTGCTCGGCGAGCACGGAGTCGAACAGCGCCGGATCGAACTCGGCGGCGAGATAAATGCGCTCCTCACGCTGCCCCTGACGGCTGCCCAGATCCGCGACCACCAGCCACGGCTCCTTCATCAGTGCGTCTGGCTCGGCAAACAGTGCGGCACGTCCATTGGCCAGCCGGTACTCAGCGCCACCCGCCTTGCGTTGCTGCGCGACGCGGTCGGGATAGGCCAAGGCCAGCAAGGCGCCGAGCCAGCGAGGGTGATCAGGATCGGCAACCGCCTGCTTGGGCGCCCCCTTCAAATAGCCACGATATTGCCGCGCCAGTTGCTTGGCTCGCTGCACCCCGCCTTGAGCAGAGCGCCCGGCCCGTTCGGTGCCTGCCAACAACGTCAAACGGCTGTGCAAATCGGCGCCCGCGCCACGCAGAATGTCGCGCTCGCCGAGCAGTGCAGCGACATCACAGGCCAGCGCGCCGAGGCCCAGTTCCTGTCCGCGCAACAGCAGATGGGCGATGCGCGGATGGGCCGGCACTTCGGCCATCTTCTGGCCGTGGGCTGAAAGCTTCCAGTCTTCGCCCGGCTCGCGATTCAACGCGCCGAGACGCCCAAGCAAATCCTGCGCCTGGGCATAAGCAGCGGCGGGCGGCAGGTCCAGCCACGCCAATTGCGCAGGCTCAACGCCCCAGCGCGCCAGCTGCAAGGCAAGGCCTGCGAGGTCCGCCTGAAGGATTTCCGCCGCGCCATAGGCGGCCAGCTGATCGTGTTGCGTTTCGGACCACAGGCGATAACACACCCCCGGCTCCAGACGCCCTGCCCGACCGGCACGCTGAGTGGCGCTGGCGCGGGAGATGCGCTGCGTGTCGAGGCGTGTCATGCCGCTGCCCGGATCGAAACGCGGTACGCGCGCCAGTCCTGCATCGACCACGACGCGCACGCCGTCGATGGTCAGGCTGGTCTCGGCAATGTTGGTCGCCAGCACCACTTTGCGCGTGCCCTTGGGCGCAGGCTCGATGGCGGCACGCTGAGCACTCAGGTCGAGCTCGCCATGCAGCGGGCACAGCATCACATCGCGGCGCTCGCTCAACGCGTCGGCCAGTTGCTGGTTGACCCGACGAATCTCCGCCTGCCCCGGCAGAAACACCAGAAGACTGCCGGTCTCGTTGCCTAAAGCGTCGAGCACGGTCTGCACCACCCGCGGCTCGATGAATTCTCCCGGCTGAAACGGGCGGCCCCAATGCATAGCCACCGGGAACATGCGCCCTTCACTGCTGATCACTGGCGCGTCGTCCAGCAGACTCGACAGCCGCTCGCCCTCCAGCGTCGCCGACATCAAGAGGATTTTCAGCGGCTGCTCATCACGAAACAGCGCCCGGCCATTGAGGCTCAGAGCCAAGGCCAGGTCGGCATCCAGACTTCGCTCATGGTATTCGTCGAAGATGAGCAGCCCGACGCCTTCCAGCGAAGGGTCTTCCTGCAGGCGGCGCGTGAGAATGCCCTCGGTCACCACTTCAATCCGCGTGCGGGGGCCGACCTTGCTGTCCAGGCGGATTCGGTAACCCACTGTCTCCCCGACCTTCTCGCCCAACTCCGACGCCAAGCGCTCGGCCGCAGCACGCGCCGCCAGACGCCGAGGCTCAAGCATCAGAATCGTCTGCCCCGCCAGCCACGGCTCCTGCAACAGTGCCAGCGGCACACGGGTCGTCTTGCCCGCCCCGGGGGGCGCTTCAAGCACCGCTTCATTACGATCGACAAGGGCCTGGCGCAAGGCAGGCAGGACGGCATCAATGGGCAGAGAAATCATGGGGGCTCCAAAACAGGCTGCCGATTATACGGGGCGGCGGCCAACCTTTGTTTCCCCCAACGCAGAACCCTCTCACTCACTGGATAGTCTTATTGATTAGACATTTGCCTTGTATAGTTGCGACTTCCTCTGAGGAGATCTTCATGCGTATTCATTCCCGTTTGATTGGCGGTGCCCTGGTTGTAACCCTGCTGGCTCAACTGACAGCCTGCGGCAGCATCTTCTACCCTGATCGTCGTGGTCAGATTCAAGGCAGCGGGCGGATGGACCCGGCGATTGTGGTACTGGACGCCATTGGCCTGCTGTTTTACATCATCCCTGGCGTGATCGCCTTCGGCGTCGACTTCGCCACGGGTGCGATCTACCTGCCTGAAGGCAAGCAGGCGCAGATCGATCCACAGAAACTGCAACCGGCTGTGCGTACCGATGGCTCGGTCGACAACAGCAAACTGCAAGCCATCATCCAGACCGAGCTGGGCCGTAGCCTGCCGCTGGATGACCCGCGCCTGATTCAACACCAAGGCAGCGTGGAGCAACTGGCATCGCTGGGGCTGGTCCCGTCGGCCTGATGTTTTCGATGTTTTGCCTGAAGGAAGCGCCATGAGCAGCAGCCCTGAACACGCCCGGTTATTGCGTTTGGCGACGCGCGCATCGCTGGCCGTCGCCAGTATCCTGATCGTTGCCAAGGCCGTGGCCTGGTGGCTGAGCGGTTCGGTCAGCCTGCTGGCGGGTCTGACCGACTCGCTGCTCGATGGCGCGGCGTCGTTCCTTAATCTGCTGGCGGTGCATTACGCGCTGCGCCCGGCCGATGAGGATCACCGCTACGGTCACGGCAAGGCCGAGGCGTTGTCAGGGATGGCGCAGTCGCTGTTCATCGCGGTGAGTGCGTTTCTGATCGGTTTTCAGGCCATCGAGCGCATTCAGCACCCACAGCCGCTGAGTGCGCCGGGGCTGGGCATGCTGGTGATGGTGCTGTCGATCGCCCTGACCGTCGCGCTGCTGATGCTGCAGAACAAAGTCGTGAAGGAAACCGGCTCGGCAGCGATTCGCGCCGACTCGCTGCATTATCGCTCCGACCTGCTGCTGAACATCAGCATCATGGTCGCGCTGGGGCTGGCGTACGTTGGCTATGACCAGCTGGATGCGTATTTCGGTCTGGCTATCGCGTTCTATATTCTGTGGAGCGCGATTTCCATTGCTCGCGAAACCGTGTCGGTGCTGATGGATACCGAGCTGGAACCAGGAGTCAGCTCGCGCATGCTGGAGCTGGCGCAAGGGGTGCCCGGCGTGCTTGGTGCCCATGACCTGCGCACGCGCATTTCAGGCAATCATTGGTTCGTGCAGTTACATCTGGAATTGCCCGGCGCGCTGACCCTGTTGGTCGCGCACGATCTGTGCGAGCAGGTCGAACGGGCGATCATTGCTGAATTTCCCAAAGCCGAAGTGCTGGTGCACGCCGACCCTCAGGAAGTGGTGAACCGGGCGGGTAGCCCGGTTTTGAACTGAGGCTGCAAATCACCTGATGCCAAACCGGTGATGTTCTCTGTGGGAGCGAATTCATTCGCGAGAGGCATGTTCAGCCGACGCATCTTTGTCGCCTGACGCATTTTTCGCGAATGAATTCGCTCCCACAGGTGAGCATCACCGGTCCTTAAAGCCTTCACTGCTGCACGCTGTAGCCACGACTCGCATAACACCCCGCCATGGCCTGACGGAAGACACCGACCACTTCCGGCGCGGGCTGATAGGTCGCGGCCGCGGGGTCGAAATTGCTCTGCTGAACAGCGTAGCGGTAGCAGTCGTAGCGGTCTTGATCGATCTGCTGCTGGGTCTGGCCGTTGGCCGGGTAAGCAATGACGTCGTACGGATTGGACGCCTGCGCCGGTTGCTCTGGGCTGTACACCGGCTCAACCCCCTGAGGCGGTTCGGCCACGATGTATTCCTGAGTACTCTGCTCATAGGTGTAGTACGTGCCAGCGGCGAGGAAGAACAGCGCGCTGCCCAGCCAGACTTGCTGCGCGTAGTCCGGCAGGTACCGCACGCGAACCCCACGTGGCGGCGCAACCACCACATAGCGCGGGCCTTGCGGGCGATACCAGTAGCCGCCTGAGTAGAAGTAGTCACTGCCGTGGTAGGGCACTCGGGAATAACCACCGGGAATCCGGTCTATCTCGTAACCGGGGCGATAACGCGGACCGCCACCCCAGCCGTCGCCATGCCCACGCCCATCAGGCCGACCGTTGTAGCCGGGGCGATTGTCGCCATTGCGCCATGGGTTGTTGGGCTGATCACGGTAGAAACCCTGACGGGGTTGCTGCGTTTGCACGGCGGTGTCCGGACGGCTCTGGATCGGCAGGCTGCCTTGGCGATCCTGCAACTGACGCTGTTGCAGCTGTTGCTGCTGTTGGCGTTGCTGTTGTTGAAGCTGTTCCTGACGCTGCTGTTGTTGCATCTGCTGTTGCGCCTGATTCTGGCGCTCGCGGTCCTGTTGCTGGCGCTGCTGATCGAAGCGCTGCTGTTGATTTTGCTGGATCTGCCGCTGCTGGTTCAGCTGCTCCTGCTGGCGCTGTTGCTGATATTGCTGTTGTTGCTGCTGGCGTTGTTGCTGCTGTTGTTGCTGTTGCTCGCGTTGGCGATCTTCATTGAAGCTGCGTTGCTCGCGCTGGCGATCTTCATTGAACGTGCGTTGCTGATTCTGTTGCTGCTGACGCTGCTGCTCGAAGCCACGTTGCTGCTGGCGCTGCTCGTTACGCTGCTGCTGCTGCTGTTGTTGTTGATTGTTATCGTCGGCCAACACCTGAGCACTGATGCTCAAGGCCAAAAGACTGACACCTGCCAAACGCCAGATGCGCGTGTTCATGCTTTCCTCACTGCGGCGCGGATACCTGATGATAGGACTGCGTAATGGGGGCGCCGTTCGCCGCACTCTAACAGCGAGCCTGATGATCCGCACCCTTGGAAAATCATCTGCGTGCCTGAATCGCGGGCATAAAAAAAGAGGGCTCGTCAGCCCTCTCTTGGAGACTTCGTCCTGGCTCGGCGCTTTTGACGCCGGCTCACCTCGCATCGTCTTCTGGACAGTGCGTAGCCCGGTGGCCTGGTCAACCCTGTCGGATTGGAGGCCGCGGCTGGCCTGATTCGGCGGGCCGCGCTGGACGCTATGTCCGGGCAGTGATTCTGGTTTAAAGCATAGGCTTGGGCAGGCGACACAGGATTGCGAATGTTGCTGATGAAAACACCACTTGCGCAATTTTTCCCTTCGGATGAATAATTCGGCGCAATCGATCGAATAAAAGGAGCCCGACGTGAGCAAGCTCGATAGGTATGACCTGAGTATCCTGGCTGAACTGCAGCGCGATGCGCGTATTTCCAATCAGGAACTGGCCGAGCGCATCGGATTGTCGCCTTCTCCCTGCTCGCGACGGGTCAAACAGCTTGAAGACGACGGCTACATCGTGCGTCAGGTGGCGCTGCTCGATCGCAAGAAGCTGGGCCTGAGCCTGACCGCCTATGTGCTGATCGGCATGGACCGTCACACCCCCGACCGTTTCGAAAACTTCGAACAGCAGATCCGCAGCCTGCCGCAGGTGCTTGAGTGCAGCCTGGTCACGGGTGTCGACGCCGACTACCAGCTCAAGGTCGTGGTGCCGGACATGGACCACTATCAGAAATTCCTGCTGGGCCACCTGACCCGTATCGACGGGGTTACCAGCGTACGTTCGAGCTTCGTGCTCAATCAGGTGCTGGCCAGCACCGAACTGCCGCTGGTTCACCTGCGCAGTTGATCGGCTGTCAGCGTTCTATACTCGCAAACCCGCCCGACTGGAGATGACCATGGAACCCGAACTGTTCGAAGAATGGATGATGACCATTCTGGTGACCGTGCTGATCGGTTTCATGGGGTTCATTGTCTGGGACCTGGCGAAGAAGTCCAAGGCCGGGCGGTTGGGCACGATGATTCTGTTTGGGGTGCTGGGGCTGGGCGTACTGGCGTTCGTGATCAAGAGCGTGGTGATTGCTTATATCGAGCAGCATAAGTGATTTGCAGTCGACGCTGCCCACCCTGTGGGAGCGAATTCATTCGCGAAAATCGCCCATTCAATGGAGATGTGTCGTCTGCACCGCCCCCTCCCGAATGAATTCGCTCCCACAGTGAATACGCGCTCGCCGTTAGCGTCACGGACCAGCCATGCACGCGCCTACAACTTCGCTGGCACTTCCCGCCACTGCCCCTGATCCAACCCTTCGATACTCCAGTCGCCAATTCGCACCCGCACCAGCCGCAACGTCGGCAATCCTACTGCCGCCGTCATCCTGCGTACCTGACGATTGCGTCCTTCCTTGATGATCAGCTCCAGCCAGCTCGTCGGTACGCTTTTGCGAAAACGCACCGGCGGGTTGCGCGGCCACAGCTGGGGCTCATCGAGCTGCCGGGCCTGGGCGGGCAAGGTCGGGCCGTCGTTCAGCTCAACGCCATCGCGCAGTTTTTGCAGCTGCTCCTCGTTCGGCTCGCCTTCCACTTGCACCCAATACGTCTTGGCCAGCTTGTGTTTCGGGTCGGCGATACGCGCCTGTAACTGCCCATCGTTGGTCAGTAGGAGCAAGCCTTCGCTGTCGCGGTCCAGTCGACCGGCGGGGTAAATGCCGGGAATCTCGATGAAATCCTTGAGCGTCTGGCGCCCTTCTCCGTCGCTGAATTGGGTCAGGACGTCGAACGGTTTGTTGAACAGGATCAACCGGGGCTCGGCCGGCGGGGCCTTGACGACGCGACGAGGTGCGCCGGAAGCATTCGGCGCAGGGCGGCGGGAAACGGGACGTTGATTACGGGGCATGACCACTCAAAGCGCGAAAACAGAAAGGGCCACTTTAGTGGCCCTTTTGCTAAACGCCTAGCCTCAGCGGAACGGCGGCTCGTCGAAACTGCGCAGTTTGCGCGAGTGCAGCGAGTTGAGCTGAGTGCGCATGAGGTCCAGCGCGGCGATGCCGATCTTCAAATGCTGGGTCACGGCGCGCTCGTAAAAGGCGTTGGCCGAGCCTGGCAGTTTGATCTCGCTGTGCAGCGGTTTGTCCGACACACAGAGCAGCGTCCCGTACGGCACGCGCAGGCGATACCCCTGAGCTGCGATGGTGCCGCTTTCCATGTCCACGGCCACAGCGCGGGACAGGTTGATCAGCGGACGCTCCTGAGCCCAGCGCAGCTCCCAGTTACGGTCGTCATAGGTCAGCACGGTGCCGGTGCGCAGGCGTTTTTTCAGATCGTCGCCACGCTCGCCGGTGACTTGCGCAGCGGATTCCTGCAGCGCCAGTTGCACCTCGGCCAGGGCCGGAATCGGGATGTTCGGCGGCAGCACGCGGTCAAGAATGCCGTCGCGGCGCATGTAGGCGTGAGCCAGCACATAGTCGCCGATGGTCTGGGACTGACGCAGGCCGCCGCAGTGGCCGATCATCAGCCAGCAATGCGGACGCAGCACGGCCAAGTGGTCGGTGATGTTCTTGGCGTTGGAGGGGCCGACGCCGATGTTGACTAGGGTCACGCCGTGACCGTCTTCGGCGATCAGGTGATAGGCCGGCATCTGATAGCGGTGCCAGACCACGCTGGAGACGATGGCCTGGGCCTCGCCGTGATCCATGTTCTTGTCGACGACCACGTTACCCGGCAGGACCATCTTCACGAAGCGCGGATCGTCGCGCAGTTTTTCCAGGCCATGGACGATGAACTGGTCGACATAGCGGTGGTAGTTGGTCAGCAAAATCCACGGCTGTACATGGCGCCAGTCGCTGCCGGTGTAGTGCACCAGACGACGCAGCGAGAAGTCCACGCGGGCGGCGTCGAACAGCGCCAGCGGCAACGGGTCGGTGTTGGCCCAGTCGTACAGGCCATCGGCGATACCGTCGGTGGCGGCAGACAGGTCGGTGCTCGGGAACACACGGGCCAGGGTCGCTGCGGTCACGCCGGTACCGGCGAGCTCATCGCCCTGCTCTACCACGTAGGGATACGGAATGTTCTGCTCGCTGACGCCCACTTCGACCGTGACGGTGAAGTCGTTCATCAACGGCACGAGCTGTTCGATCAGGTATTTGCGAAAGGCCGCCGGGTGGGTGACGGT
This sequence comes from Pseudomonas sp. GW821-FHT02A11, assembly GCF_059421985.1. NCBI lineage: Bacteria > Pseudomonadati > Pseudomonadota > Gammaproteobacteria > Pseudomonadales > Pseudomonadaceae > Pseudomonas > Pseudomonas sp. GW821-FHT02A11. Next base: position 138,400 of record NZ_JBWKWB010000009.1, on the reverse strand, counting down.
GACGCTGTAGGTGCCTGGCAGTTGAACCTTGGCGTAGGCGCGAGTGGTCAGCGGTACTTCGCCATGGCAATGGTAGGTCAGGCGTAATTCGGGGTAGCGGAACAGCAGACGCTCGGCGGCGTCAGGTTCGATGCGGTCTTTGAGGTAACGCTTGAGCGCCTGGCTCAGGGCGCTGGTCGCACGACCGTGCAATTCGGCAAGCCGGTCCACAGCTTGCTCGGCGGTTTTTACGACAATGAAAGCTTCAGTCACGATGCGCATCCTTCTGATCTTGCAAGGCTCCATCTTGCCTGCAACGGCGGGGGAAGGCACGAACGGCGTTGATGAAATACAGACCGGACGCGGTATTCCCCTGTGGGAGCGAATTCATTCGCGAGGCGAAGGTACATCCGACACAGATAGGCGCCCATGCCTGCGTCTCGCGAATGAATTCGCTCCCACAGTAGATCAACAGCGCGAATGGACGTGTGGATCAAAGGATGTGCGGGGTGGACCGCGCCACCAACGCTTCGACATCCACCCCACGGGGCAGCGCGCCGTACACGCGACCCGGATGCTGCAGGCGCCCGGCGATGAAGCCGTCACTGACGATGGAGTTCCCCGCTTCGAGCAGCAGTTTGGCCTGCAGGGCGACAGCAATGTTTTCAGTCAATTGACGAGCACGGTACTGGATGTCGCTGGTGTCCTTGAACGCTACCTTCAATTGACTGATATGCGCCGCCAGTCGCGCATCGCCATGGCCATCGCCCAATTCGTCGAACAGTGCATCGAGTACACCGGGCTCCTTGGACAGCGCCCTCAGCACGTCCAGGCACTGCACGTTACCCGAGCCTTCCCACGTCGAGTTGACCGGCGCTTCTCTGTAAAGACGCGGCAGGATCGTGTCCTCGACATACCCCGCCCCGCCCATGCATTCGGCGGCTTCGTTGATCATGGCCGGGGCGCGTTTGCAGATCCAGTACTTGCCCACCGCCGTCACCAGCCGGGCGAAGCGCGCTTCGTGTGAGTCGTCCAGCCGCTCCAGCGAGCGGCCCATGCGCAAGGTCAGCGCCAGCGCCGCTTCGCTTTCCAGCGCCAGGTCGGCCAACACGTTTTGCATCAAAGGCTGCTCGCTGAGGACACGCCCGCTGACACTTCGATGGGCGCAATGGTGAGCGGCCTGGGTCAATGCCTGACGCATCAGGGCGCTGGAACCGGTCATGCAATCGAAGCGTGTCATGGCGACCATTTCGATAATGGTCGGCACGCCGCGCCCTTCTTCGCCGACCATCCAGGCCAGTGCTCCACGGAATTCGACTTCACTGGAGGCGTTGGACCAGTTGCCCAGTTTGTTCTTCAGCCGCTGTATGTAGAACTCGTTGCGGGTGTCGTCCGGGCGATGTCGCGGCAGCAGAAAACAGGTCAGGCCCTTGTCGGTCTGCGCCAGCGTGAGAAAGGCATCGCACATCGGCGCCGAGCAGAACCACTTGTGGCCAACCAGCTCATACGCCTGACCGGGGCCGGGCTGGCCAACGGGATAGGCGCGCGTGGTGTTGGCGCGCACATCGGTGCCACCCTGTTTCTCGGTCATGGCCATGCCGATGGTCGCGCCCGCCTTGTGGGCGATGCCGACGTTGCGCGGATCGTACTGGGTGGCGAGTATCTTGGGCAGCCAGATATCGGCCAGATCCGGTTGCAGCCTCAGGGCTGGAACGCTGGCGAAGGTCATCGTCAACGGGCAACCACTGCCGGCCTCGGCCTGGGTGTGCAGGTAACTCATGGACGCGCGGGCAACATGCGCGCCTTCACGCGGGTCGGTCCAGGGCAACGAGGGAATGCCGTGCTCGACGGCGGTTTGCATCAACTGGTGGTAGGCCGGGTGAAACTCCACCAGATCGATGCGATGGCCGTAGCGGTCATGGCTAGCGAACACCGGTTTGTTCTGGTTGGCGAGAAATCCCGCCTCCATCAGCGGCCCCCCGGCCAGCGCGCCGTAGGCGTCGATTTTCGACTCGGCCCACCCGGCTCCGAAACGCCGGGACCATTCCTGCAACGGCACGTCGATGCGGTAGAGGTTGGTGCCATCCAGCGAGGGCGGCTGGTTGGTGACATCGTGGGTCTCGGCGAACTGATGCGGGTTCATGAAGGGGGCTCCGGTCCGTGCGGCAGATAGAAGCCAGTGAATCACGCACCCGGAGTCGAAAAAAGCGCCAAAGACGACTAAATGACGGCGCTTTCGCCCTCTTTGGCCTGCTCCACATCGACACTCAGGCGGAACTGGCTGCCGTTGCCCGGCTCGGATTGGTGACTCAGACGCCCGCCCTGCAACTCGATCAATTGCCGACAGATCGCCAATCCGATGCCCAGCCCGCCGTACTCGCGGGTCATGGAGCCGTCGACTTGGTAGAAGTTGGCGTAGAGGGTTTCTTCATCCAGGCGGTTGAAGCCGATACCGGTGTCGATCACATCGATCAGCAACCTGACCTGGCGATCCGCAGTGCAACTGCCGCCCACGCGAATCCGCACGGAGCCAGTCTTGGTGAACTTGATCGCGTTGTCGGTCAGGCATTCCAGGCACTGGCGCAGACGGAATGCATCGCCATGCAGGCTGTCCGGCAGGCCCTCGGCCACTTCCACGCTGAGGGCGAGCATCTTGCTGCGCGCCAGCGGCTCGAATGTGCTGCGCACCTGGAACAACAAATGATGCAGGCTGAACGCTTCGTTCTGCACCGTGATCCGCCCGGCCTGCAGCTCGGTGAGGGTGAGGATGCCGTTGACGATGCCCATCATGTTTTGCGCCGAATCCGCAGCGGTCTGGCGGTACAGCTCAATCTCATCCTCGGCCCCCTCCATCTGCATCAACTCCAGCGAGCCGATCACGCCGTTCATGGGCGTGCGCAGTTCGTGGGTGAGCGTGGCCAGGAATTCGTCTTTAAGGCGGTTACTCACGGCCAGTTGCTGGTTGAGTTTTTCCAGGTCCCTGCTCGACTGCGCCATGATCTGCGCTTCACGCTCGCGCATGGTGTTGATGCGATCGGCCAGGGCCAGCGACAGCAGCGCGACTTCCACCACCGAGCCGATCTGGCTGGCGTACATGGTCCAGAAGTTGTTTGGCAGATGGCCCAGCAGCATGGTCGCGTTGATCACCCCGCCAATGAGAAACGCCGACCAGGCAAAGATGAAATAGCGCGCAACGCGTCGGCCCTTGAGCCAGGCGATGACGCCGATCAGCAGAATCACCGGGGTGAACAGCAGCACGAGCGCCGTTACCAGGCGCAGCGCAATGCCGTAATCCATGCACAGCGACAGCACCATGATCACTGCAGCGCAGGCCATCATCAGCCACAGCGGTGCGTCCAGCCAGCAGCCCAGACCGGGGGTTTGCAGGAACTTGCGGGCGAACTGGCTGGCGAACAGGATCGCCGCTGCAATCAAGAAGGTGGTCGAGGTGTTCGCCCACCAAGGGTTGTCCGGCCAGAGAAATTCGATCCCCGCGCCATTCACCGACACCTGATACAACCCGAAACAGCTGATGTAGAGGATGTAATAGAGGTAGCTGGGGTCGCGCACACTCAAATAGATGAACAGGTTATAGACCAGCATCACTGCCAGCACACCGTAGATCATGCCGAGGATGTACAGGCGCGATGGCTGTTCTTCGATGTACGCGTGGCTGGCCCAGAGGTTCAGTGGCGCCTGGACCGAGCCATGACTGGCCACGCGAATGAACACGGTCTTGGTGTCGTGGGGCTTGAGATTCAGGTCGAACAGGTAGTTGTTCTGTTTAATCTGGCGGCTGGAAAACGGCAGCATGTCACCGGTCTGCCAGGTAAGGCTCGGCTGCGCGCCGTCACTGGACAGATACAGGTCTACGTGGTCCATCGGCGGGTAGGCCAGTTCCAGCAGCCAGTCGGCGGACGCCACCGGGTTGAGGGGGCGGTAAGTCAGGTCGACCTTCAGCCAGTAGGCCGAACGCGAATACCCGGCGTTCAGGGAACCGGCGTCCAGCGCGTGAAACCTGGAAAGGCCCTCGGCTGACGCGACCGTCTCGATCGTCGCATCGCCTGTCGGGTCTTCATAAACCATGGTCGCGCGCCCCAGTGGCAGGGTGCGGGTGTGCTCGTCGAAATCCACCGCGCTGGCCAGTGTTGGCAGCAGGATCAGCAGCAGAGTCAGTAGAAAACGCATGCGACACCGCCCGCACGATTGTGGGCGGCGTAGTGAATCCCCCGGTCCATTGGAGACTGCATTTCAATCCGGGAGACCCCGGCCAATTGGGTTAGCGGGCAACGCACTTGCATTCACTCTTTTGAGGGGGACGAACAGAAACTGACCAAAAGCATAGCGTTTGATAGCCTGATGACACCATCTAAATCGTCACACGCCAAGCTTTCCTTAATCTTTCATGACGACCGGCAGTGTAGCGCTTGAAAGGTCCGGGCTAGAGCCCTCAAGCATCGGCCACAGAAAAATCCTGCAGCGACCAGCGGCCCGGCAAAAACTTTAGTGGTAAGCTCGCGCACCATGAATATCTATAGCTCCCGCCCCGTTGTCCTCTGTCTCTCCGGCCACGACCCCAGTGGCGGCGCCGGCTTGCAGGCAGATATCGAAGCCCTGATCGCTCAGGGTTGTCACGCCGCTCCTGCGGTCACCGCGCTGACCGTGCAAGACACCGTTAACGTCACCGATTTTCGCGTGCTGGATCGCGAGTGGGTACTGGCCCAGGCCAACGCCGTGCTCAACGATTCGCCTGTCGCGGCGGTGAAGCTGGGCATGCTCGGCTCGCTGGAGATGGTCGACACGGTGGTCGAACTGCTACAGGCCAACCCGAATCTGCCGCTGGTCTGCGATCCGGTCCTGCGCGCAGGCGGGGGTGGGCGACTGGGTAAGGATGAAGTCGGTTATGCGATGCGTGAGCGCCTGCTGCCGCTGGCCACCATTGCCACGCCGAACTTGCCGGAAGCACGCATCTTGGCCGAATTGCCGGAAGGCACCGCCGACGAATGCGCCGAAAAACTGCTGCCATTCTGCGAGCATTTGCTGATCACCGGCGGCCACGGCGACGAGCACGAAGTCCACAACCGTCTGTACCTGCGCAATGGCGAGTCGCGCACCTTTACCTGTCAGCGCCTGCCGGGCAGCTATCACGGTTCGGGCTGCACACTGGCCAGCGCCTTGGCCGGTCGACTGGCGTTGGGGCAGGACGTGATCAGCGCCGTGCAAACTGCGCTGGACTACACTTGGCGCACGTTGCGCGACGCCGAACAGCTGGGCAAAGGCCAGTTCGTGCCGCGTCGCCTGCCGCTGGATTTCTGCTCGTAACGCCACGAAAAAGAGGCACCCCTGATGAAACTGCGTGGCTTGTATGCCGTTACCGACAGCCAACTGTTGGCCGGCAAATTCCTGGCTTACGTCGAGGCCGCTCTCGACGGCGGCGTGACCCTGCTGCAATACCGTGACAAATCCGGTGACGAAACCCGCCGCCTGCGCGAGGCCTCGGAACTGCTCAAACTGTGCGAGCGTTACAAGACCCGCCTGATCATCAACGATGACGCCGAAGTCGCCGCGCGTCTGGGGGTTGGCGTGCACTTGGGCCAGACCGACGGTTCGCTGCCCGACGCCCGCGCACTGCTTGGTCACAAGGCGATCGTCGGCGCCACCTGCCACGCGCAGCTTGAGCTGGCTGAAAAAGCCAAGGCCGATGGCGCGACCTATGTCGCGTTCGGGCGCTTCTTCAATTCCAACACCAAGCCCGGCGCACCGGCATGCAGCCTCGAGATGCTGGCCGAAGCGCGCAAGCGTATTTCGTTACCGATTGCCGTCATCGGCGGCGTCACCCTGGAAAACGCGGCGCCCCTGGTGGCCCACGGCGCCGACCTGCTGGCCGTGGTGCACGGCCTGTTCGGTGCCGAAAACACCCAGGAAGTGACCCGTCGCGCCCGCGCCTTCAACGACTTGTTCAAATCGGCCTGATCCCGCGTCAGGCCGATTCACCCTCATTCGATTCAAGCAGAGACCTCATCATGTCCCGTTCTGAAACCCTGTTCGCCAACGCCCAGAAACACATTCCCGGCGGCGTCAACTCGCCGGTCCGCGCGTTCAAGAGCGTCGGCGGTACCCCACTGTTCTTCAAACACGCCGCTGGCGCCTACGTCACCGACGAAGACGACAAGCGCTACGTCGATTACGTGGGTTCGTGGGGCCCGATGATTCTCGGCCACAGCCACCCGGACGTGCTGGACGCTGTGCGCAAGCAGCTGGAACACGGCCTGTCCTACGGCGCGCCGACCGCGATGGAAACCGAGATGGCGGACCTTGTCTGCTCGATCGTGCCGTCGATGGAAATGGTGCGCATGGTCAGCTCCGGCACCGAAGCGACCATGAGCGCCATTCGCCTGGCCCGTGGCTACACCGGTCGCGACAGCATCATCAAGTTCGAAGGCTGCTACCACGGTCACTCCGACAGCCTGCTGGTCAAGGCCGGTTCCGGCGCCCTGACCCTGGGCGTGCCAAGCTCGCCGGGCGTGCCTGCGGCGTTCGCCAAACACACCCTGACCCTGCCGTTCAACGACCTCGAGGCAGTGAACGCCATGCTCGCGGACGTCGGCCAGGAAGTGGCGTGCATCATCGTCGAGCCAGTTGCCGGCAACATGAACTGCGTGCCGCCAGCGCCGGGCTTCCTGCAAGGCCTGCGCGAAGCGTGTGACAAACACGGCGTGGTATTGATTTTCGACGAAGTGATGACCGGTTTCCGCGTGGCTCTCGGTGGCGCCCAAGCCTACTACGGCGTGAAGCCCGACCTGAGCACCTTCGGCAAGATCATCGGCGGCGGCATGCCAGTAGGCTGCTTCGGAGGCAAGCGCGAAATCATGTCGCACATCGCCCCGCTGGGCCCGGTTTATCAGGCAGGCACCTTGTCGGGCAACCCACTGGCCATGGCCGCCGGCCTGACCACGCTGCGTCTGATCAGCCGTCCGGGCTTCCACGACGAATTGAGTGCGTTCACCACGCGCCTGCTTGAAGGCCTGCAACAGCGTGCGGACGCTGCCGGCATCCCGTTCGTGACCACTCAGGCGGGCGGCATGTTCGGCCTGTACTTCACCGACGCGAAGGAAATCGTCACGTTCCAGGACGTGATGACCAGCGACGCCGACCGTTTCAAACGCTTCTTCCACCTGATGCTTGAAGGCGGCGTTTACCTGGCGCCAAGCGCATTCGAAGCCGGTTTCACCTCCATCGCCCACGGCGAAGCGGAGCTGCAACTGACCCTGGATGCCGCCGAGAAGGCGTTTGCACAACTGAAATAACAGGAAATCCTCCTGTGGGAGCCGGCTTGCTGGCGTAGGAGTGTCAGGCACCTCATCCGTGGCTGTTACACCGCTTTCGCCAGCAAGCCGACTCCCACAGTTGATTTATGCTGTTATCCGGTTATTTTGTTTAAACGTTAGTTGTATGTGGTGCTTCAAGCCCCCTGAATACAGGCTGTTCAAGCCCGTGCAGCAGAATTTCAGTAAAGACTTTGTAAGGTAGGCCCCGCTTATTTCATAATGCGCAGCCAGCACGTTTAGCTGGACGGGCATGCCCGCACCTTTTTCAGAGGTAAGTCGACTTCCATGAATCGCACCGGCCGCACCCTTGCATTGGGCTGCCTGTTGCTTCTTCATCCCCTGCTGGCGAATGCAGGTGGCAACTCGTTGTTAATCCCAGCGGTGGGTCGCTGCACCCTGAATACCCAGCCAGACAACCTGCCAGCCGCGCTGTCGGCGTGTCAGCAGGCGGCAAAAGGTGGGGATGCGCAGGCGCAATACGAGTTGGGACAGTTCTATTACGACGGCAAGAATGCGCCCCGTGATCTGACTCAGGCACTCAACTACTTCGAACAGGCCTCGTTGCAAGGCCATGCTCAGGCACAGTATCAACTGGGCCTGATGTTCTTCCGTGGCGAAGGCGTGCAGGCCAATAACATTCAGGCGTATATCGTGCTGAAGATGGCGGCGGTCAACGGTTCTGAAGATGCACTGGATCAGGCCGATGAAGTATCTGCGCAAATGAAGAAGGAAGATCTGGAAGTCGCCACCCAGGTGCTGGGGCAAATCTTCCGCAAATACCTGCTGGAGCTGCAAACCGCTGAAGGGCGCACGCCTTTCGCGCCCTTCCCGGATACCAGCAAACCCTGAGGTGATCGCCGGACCCTGCCTTGTTCGGCTTACTTGTCCGGCATCGGCATGGGAAACGGCATCACGTTGCCGGTTTGACGCGCTTCGCTGATCTTCGCCGTCCCCATCCGCTCGACTTCATCGATACGCACGATCGAGTGCATCGGCACGAAGCTGCGCACCACGCCGTCGAACTGCTGCTTCAACTTCTCTTCGCTGGGGTCAACCACCACGGTCGTGCGCTCGCCGAAGACGAATTCCTCTACCTCCAGAAACCCCCACAGATCGCTTTGATAGATCTGTTTGGCATACATCTCGTACACCTGTCCCTGGTTGAGAAAAATCACCTTGTAGATTGGAGCTTCGCGTTTGGTCATAACAGGCAGGCAATGATCGGTGTTTTGAAAAGGGCGCGAACTATAGCATGCCGCTCGTGAAGCAACGCTAGGAACCCGGGGCCGGGGTCACTATAATGCGCGGTTCTTTGAATCACCTGATGAATCCGAACCCGCATGGCCAAGAAGCTTTATATCGAAACCCACGGCTGCCAGATGAACGAGTACGACAGCTCGCGCATGGTCGACCTGCTGGGCGAACATCAAGCGCTGGAAGTCACCGCTCGCGCGGAAGATGCCGATGTCATCCTGCTCAATACCTGCTCGATTCGCGAGCGCGCGCAGGACCGCGTCTACTCCCAGCTTGGCCGCTGGCGCGAACTGAAACTGGCGAACCCTGAAATGGTGATCGCTGTCGGCGGCTGTGTCGCCAGCCAGGAAGGCGCGGCGATTCGCGATCGCGCGCCGTACGTCGATGTGGTGTTCGGCCCGCAGACCCTGCACCGCCTGCCGGAAATGATCGACGCCGCCCGCATCACCCGCCTGCCGCAGGTCGACGTCACGTTCCCGGAAATCGAAAAATTCGACCATTTGCCCGAGCCGCGTGTCGATGGCCCGAGCGCCTATGTGTCGGTCATGGAAGGCTGCAGCAAGTACTGCACGTTCTGCGTGGTGCCCTACACCCGTGGCGAAGAAGTCAGTCGGCCGTTCGACGACGTCATCACCGAGGTCTTGCACCTCGCCGAAAACGGCGTGCGTGAAGTGACCCTGCTCGGCCAGAACGTCAACGGCTATCGCGGCACGACCCACGACGGCCGCGTGGCAGACCTCGCCGAGCTGATCCGCGTGGTTGCCGCCATCGACGGCATCGACCGCATTCGCTACACCACCTCACACCCGCTGGAGTTCTCGGACAGCCTGATCCAGGCCCACGCCGAGGTGCCGGAACTGGTCAAACACCTGCATTTGCCGGTGCAATCGGGCTCGGACCGCATCCTGGCGGCAATGAAGCGCAATCACACCGTGCTCGAATACAAATCGCGGCTGCGCAAGCTTCGCGCGGCAGTGCCGGACATCTGCATCAGCTCGGACTTCATCGTCGGCTTCCCCGGCGAGACCGAGAAAGACCACCAGCAGACCATGAAGCTGGTCGAAGACGTCGGCATGGACTTCTCCTATTCCTTCGTCTACAGCTCGCGTCCCGGCACCCCGGCGGCGGACCTCGCTGACGACACCTCGGAAGACACCAAGAAAGAGCGCCTCAAGCAGTTGCAGGACCTGATCAACCGCCAGGGCTTTGAAATCAGCCGCAAGATGGCCGGGACCGTTCAGCGCATTCTGGTGACCGACTACTCGAAAAAGGACCCGGGCGAGCTGCAAGGCCGCACCGAGAATAACCGCATCGTCAACTTCCGCTGCGACAACCCCAAGCTGATCGGGCAATTCGCCGACGTCTACATCGACAGCGCGCAGCCGCACTCACTGCGTGGGTCGCTGTTGCAATAAGGCCGGACGCCCTCATCTGTCATCAACATCGCCGATGGCCTGCCTGGCCAGGACCTGTGGGAGCGAATTCATTCGCGAGATGCCCGTGCAGCCAACAAAGATCTGGCGCCTGAGAAATCTTTCGCGAATAAATTCGCTCCCACAGAAATCACCCTCAGCGCCTGCGAGTCGCGTACAAATTCCGCGGCCATTCAACCATTAGTAAGTGAACCCTTTCGGACACTGCCCACAGGGGTTATCCTTCATCTCACCTTCATTGCCGTCGGGCGGCTAAAAACCACTTTGAACGCACCTATAGAACCCCATCGTTTCAGCCTCGAACCTATCGAGGCCCATCGCTTCGCCAATCTGTGCGGGCAATTCGACGAGCACTTGCGCTTGATCGAACAGCGCCTGGACATCGAGATCCGCAACCGCGGAGGCCAGTTCGAGATGATTGGCGAGCGCAAACAGACCACTTCGGCAGAGAACCTGTTGCGCCGGCTGTATCGGGAAACCAAGAGTACCGAGCTGTCCCCGGACATGGTTCATCTGTTCCTGCAGGAATCCGGTGTCGAAGATCTCGACAACCACCCTGCCGCCGAAGTCGGCGTGGCCCTGCGTACCAAAAAAGGCATGATTCGCCCGCGCGGCCTGAATCAGCAGCGGTACGTGAAGGAAATCCTCGCCAACGACATCAACTTCGGCATCGGTCCGGCCGGTACCGGCAAGACTTACCTGGCCGTGGCTGCTGCCGTCGATGCGCTCGAACGCGAGCAGATCCGTCGCATCCTGCTGGTGCGTCCGGCGGTCGAAGCGGGCGAGAAGCTCGGCTTCCTGCCGGGCGACCTGGCACAAAAGATCGACCCCTACCTGCGACCGCTCTACGACGCGCTCTACGAGATGCTGGGCTTCGAATACGTGGCCAAGCTGATCGAGAAACAGGTGATTGAAGTCGCGCCGCTGGCCTACATGCGTGGCCGCACCCTTAACAACAGCTTCATCATTCTCGACGAGAGTCAGAACACCACCGTCGAGCAGATGAAGATGTTCCTGACCCGTATCGGCTTCGGCTCCACCGCCGTGATCACTGGTGACATCACCCAGATCGACCTGCCAAAAGGCACCAAATCCGGGCTGACCCATGTCATCGAGGTGCTCAAGGACGTGCCGGGCATCAGCTTCACCCACTTCAAGCCAAAGGACGTTGTGCGCCATCCACTGGTGCAGCGCATCGTCGAAGCCTACGAGCGCTTCGAAGAACGCACCAACGACCAGCAGCCCGCACGGGAATACCGCCGCGATGCTTGAGCTGGATCTGCAGATTGCAAGTCAAGCCAGCGCCCCCAGCGAAGCCCGGTTCCGCCTCTGGTGTGAAATGGGCCTGCGCCAGCGCTCGGCCGACTCGGAAATGACCATTCGCCTGGTCGACGAAACCGAAGGCCGGGAACTGAACCACACTTGGCGGCACAAGGACTACGCCACCAACGTGCTGTCGTTTCCCGCCGATGTCCCCGATGAACTGCTCGATATCCCGCTGCTGGGCGATCTGGTCATCTGCGTGCCGGTCGTGGCCCGCGAGGCCGCCGAGCAAGGCAAGGCGCTGGATGCTCACTGGGCACACCTGGTCATTCACGGCTGCCTGCATTTGCTGGGCTACGATCACATCGAAGACGACGAAGCCGAAGAGATGGAAGCGCTGGAACGAGAGTTGCTTGCAGAGCTGGGCTATCCCGACCCATACGCCGACGATGAACTCGTCGACACACCACCTACACAAACACCTGGCAAGGACCACGAGTAAGGGCTATGAGCGAAGATCGATCGAGCAACGGGCAAAAGTCATGGTTGGGCAAACTGACCCAGGCCTTTGCCCATGAGCCGAAGAACCGCCAGGAGCTCCTTGAGCTGCTGCGCGAAGCCCATCAGAACAAACTGCTGGACAGCGAAGCGCTGGCCATTGCCGAAGGCGCCATTCAGGTGGCTGACCTGCAGGTGCGCGACATCATGGTCCCACGCTCGCAGATGGTCAGCATCAAGGCCAGCCAAAGCCCTCGCGAGCTGCTGCCGGCCGTGATCGATTCTGCTCACTCCCGCTATCCGGTGATCGGCGAAAGCCACGACGACGTGCTCGGTGTACTGCTGGCCAAGGACCTGCTGCCCCTGATCCTCAAGGAAAACGGCGATGCAGGCGACATCAAGGGCCTGCTGCGCCCGGCCACCTTCGTGCCGGAATCCAAGCGCCTGAACGTGCTGCTGCGTGAGTTCCGCGCCAACCACAACCACATGGCCATCGTCATCGACGAATACGGCGGCGTGGCCGGGCTGGTGACCATCGAAGACGTGCTCGAACAGATCGTCGGCGACATCGAAGACGAGCACGACGTCGAGGAAGACAGCTACATCAAACCGCTGCCCAGCGGCGACTTCCTGGTCAAGGCGCTGACGCCGATCGAGAGCTTCAACGAGTTCTTCGACAGCGAGTTCTCCGATGATGAGTTCGACACCGTGGGCGGTCTGGTGATGAACGCGTTCGGGCATCTGCCCAAGCGTAATGAAATCACCGAAATCGGCGCGTATCGTTTCCGCATCCTGAACGCCGACAGCCGTCGCATTCACTTGCTGCGCCTGAGCCCCCTTACGCGCTCGTAACGTTGTTTCCCGCTATTTAAGGAATGTAAATGCGCTGGATCACCCGCCCCGGCTGGCCCGGTAACCTGCTGGCCGTGGCGGCTGGCGCACTCGTCACCCTGGCGCTGGCGCCGTTCGATATCTGGCCGCTGGCGATTGTCGCGCTGGCGGTCTTCTACCTCGGGCTGCGCGACCTCAAGCCCCGCCAGGCCCTGTGGCGCGGCTGGTGCTACGGGTTCGGCCTGTTCGGCGGCGGTACCAGCTGGATCTACGTCAGCATTCACACCTACGGCGAGGCGCCGGTCTGGCTGGCCGGCTTCCTGATGGTGTTGTTCTGCGCTTCGGTTGCATTCTTCTTCGCCCTGCCGGCCTGGCTGTGGGCTCGCTGGATCCGCCGTAATGAAGCCCCATTGGCCGATGCGCTGGCCTTCGCCGCGCTATGGTTCGGTCAGGAAATGTTCCGTGGCTGGTTTCTCACCGGTTTTCCTTGGCTCTATTCTGGTTACAGTCAGCTCGATGGCCCGCTCAAGGGGTTGGCGCCGCTGGGCGGCATGTGGCTGATCTCCTTTAGCCTGGCCCTGACCGCGGCGCTGCTGTGCAACCTGCCTCGACTGCGCGCCCGCAAAAGCTTTCTGGTCGCTGGCATCGCGCTGCTGCTCGCGCCTTGGGTCGTGGGGCTGGCGCTGAAGAACTACGCCTGGACCGAACCTTCCGGCGCGCCATTGAAAGTGGCCGCGATGCAGGGCAACGTCGAACAGAGCATGAAATGGGACCCAGCCGCGCTCAATGCGCAGTTGGCGCTGTACCGTGACATGACCTTCACCTCGCAAAAAGCCGACCTGATCATCTGGCCGGAAACCGCCGTGCCGGTGCTCAAGGAATCGGTCGAGGGCTATCTCTCGGTGATGGGCAAATTCGCTGCCGAGCGTGATTCGGCGCTGATCACCGGCGTGCCCCTGCGCCAGAAAGGCGGCCGTGGCGAGTTTCGTTACTACAACGCGATCACCGTCACCGGCGAGGGCGACGGCACGTACCTGAAGCAGAAACTGGTGCCGTTTGGCGAGTATGTGCCGCTGCAGGATTTGCTGCGTGGGCTGATCACTTTCTTCGATCTACCGATGTCGGATTTCGCCCGTGGCCCGGCTGAGCAACCACTGCTGCAAGCCAAGGGCTATCAAATCGCGCCATTCATCTGCTACGAAGTGGTCTATCCGGAATTCGCTGCCGGGCTGTCGGCTCAGAGTGACCTGCTGCTGACGGTGAGCAACGACACCTGGTTTGGTACCTCCATCGGCCCCCTGCAGCACTTGCAGATGGCGCAGATGCGCGCATTGGAAGCCGGTCGCTGGATGATCCGCGCGACCAACAACGGCAAGAGCGCGCTGATCGACCCGTTCGGCAGCATCACCAGCACCGTGCCGCAATTCGAACGCGCGGTGATGTACGGGGAAGTCACGCCGATGCAAAACCTCACGCCTTACCTGCACTGGCGTTCGTGGCCGTTGATCATCCTGTCGGTGCTGCTGATCGGCTGGGCGCTGCTGGCGAGCCGGATTGCCAAGACGGTTTGACGCTTGACTGGCTGAGGCACATGCCTCCCGTGGGAGCGAATTCATGCGCGATGCGGTGGTACATCCAGTAACGATAGGTTGGATGTACCGGTCTCTCGCGAATCAATTCGCTCCCTTAGGGAAAACTCCGCTGCGTGCTGCCTCACCGATAGAACAATCGATACCCCACCAGCCCCGCCGCCTCGTTCAGCAATTGCCCGCTTTGCCAGACCGCCTTGGCCTCCGGCGTCCAGCCACCAAACGGCCGGGCATTGTCGACACTCAGGAACCCCACGGGCGCTGCCACCACGCTGAAACCCGCCTTCTCGAAACTCCACACCGACCTTGGCATATGCCAGGCCTGAGTCACTACGACCACCCGCTTGATGCCCTGAGGCAACAACATCGCGGCGCTCATCGTCGCGTTTTCCCATGTCGTGCGGCTTTCGCCTTCCTGCCAGCGAACTGTGACGCCGAAGTCATCACGCAGTGAGTCCGCCATGATCGCGGCTTCGCTCGGTGGCTCGCCATAATGCAGACCGCCCGTGGTCAGAATCGGCAGCCCGGAAGCCTTGGACAGGCGCGCCGCATACCTCATCCGCTCAAGCGCAATGCCAGTGGGAATGTCGCTGCCCCAGCTCGGATCATTGCGCTCACGACCCGAGCCCAGCACCACAATGGCGTCGGCGCGCTGAGCCAGCGTCGCCCATTCGCTTTGCGGCAACGGCGGGATGCTTTCAATGCCTTTGGCTGACCACTGCACCACAGTCGGCAGGCTCATCGCCCAGATGCCGAGCAGCCCGATCACGAACAGGGCACGAGCCAGTCGCGGCCGCGCATTGCGCAGCCACCAGGCAAACAAGAGGAGCAGCAGAAAGAGGCCGGGCGGCAAAAGAATGTTCTTGATGAAGTAACGAAAAGGCATCGGACATCTCCAGAAGATGCCCGAAGCCTAAATGGAATGACACTAAGCAACAATGCTTACTCAGACGGGACTGGTACCCGTAGACGTTACCGCTTGAAATGTTTGCTGGAACTGTAGCGACTCAACTTTGCCGATACCTTGGCGCGACGCTGGTCCTTCAGCCAGATGACATTGGCTGAGGGGTGCGGGGCACGGATCGACTCCGAAGGCTCCCGTGAAGTGTTGAAACTCCCCTTCTTTAAGTTCGGTGATTCCTCTTTTACAACGACTTCGCTTCTGTCGGTACGATCCAGATACGCCTCGATCAACTGGAATTCGGCGTGGCTCAATCCACGCAACTCCAGTTCAGCGGGGTATTCGTTGCGAAGCCGGACTGCTGTTTTCGCCATATCCAGGGCCAGCCCCAGACGATCAATCAAACGGTCATACACATCAGGTTTCTTTACTTGGTGCCGCAGCTCTGCCATCCGTTCACCTCACTGAAGATAAACACATACCCTCGTCAATGAGCTTAGCGGCACTGCAAAAACCGGCGCGATGCCGCGACCAACGGCCAATGGCGGGCATGGCGATGCAATCAGGGTTTCCCTAGGAAGTGAGCGCTCATGTATGCTACGGCGCTTCCTGTCATTCCACTTCCGCTCAACCGGGCTCCAACCCGTCGCGTTGCCAAAGGCCAGGCCTCACATGCAACGCTCTCAAGTCCCGGGCTGCAGCGAAGAGGTCAAGGGTCACCAATCTCTAGTCAAAAGTAGCCATGCACGAACTCTATCAGCCCCGCGAAATCGAAGCCGCCGCCCAGACCTTCTGGGAAGAGCAAAAGTCTTTTGAAGTCAGTGAACAGCCAGGCAAGGACACGTACTACTGCCTGTCGATGTTCCCTTACCCTAGCGGCAAGCTACACATGGGGCACGTGCGCAACTACACCATCGGTGACGTGATCGCCCGCTATCAGCGCATGCAGGGCAAGAACGTGCTGCAACCAATGGGCTGGGACGCATTCGGCATGCCGGCGGAAAACGCTGCGATGAAGAACAACGTCGCACCGGCCAAGTGGACCTACGAAAACATCGCCTACATGAAGACCCAGCTCAAGAGCCTGGGCCTGGCGATCGACTGGTCCCGCGAAGTCACCACCTGCAAGCCGGATTACTACCGCTGGGAACAATGGCTGTTCACTCGCCTGTTCGAAAAAGGCGTGATCTACCGCAAGAACGGTACCGTGAACTGGGACCCGGTCGACCAGACCGTTCTGGCTAACGAGCAAGTGATCGACGGCCGTGGCTGGCGTTCGGGCGCAGTGATCGAAAAACGCGAAATCCCGATGTACTACTTCAAGATCACGGCCTATGCCGATGAGCTGCTGGAGAGCCTTGACGAGCTGCCGGGCTGGCCTGAACAGGTCAAGACCATGCAGCGCAACTGGATCGGCAAGTCCCGCGGCATGGAAGTGCAGTTTCCGTACGATCAGGCCTCGATCGGCGAAGCGGGTGCGCTGAAAGTCTTTACCACCCGCGCAGACACCCTGATGGGCGCGACCTACGTGGCCGTGGCGGCCGAGCACCCGCTGGCGACGCTGGCGGCGCAGAACAACCCTGAGCTGCAAGCCTTCATCCACGAATGCAAAAGCGGCAGCGTCGCCGAAGCCGATGTCGCTACGCAGGAAAAGAAAGGCCTGCCGACTTCGCTGTTCGTCGAACACCCACTGACTGGCGAGAAGCTGCCGGTATGGGTCGCCAACTACGTGCTGATGCACTACGGCGACGGCGCTGTGATGGCGGTCCCTGCGCATGACGAGCGCGATTTCGAATTCGCCACCAAGTACAACCTGCCGGTCAAGCCGGTGGTTCGCACCAGCGCGGGCGATCACACTCCTGCGCCATGGCAGGACGCATACAACGAGCACGGCGTGCTGATCAATTCCGGGGAGTTCGACGGCCTGGATTTCGCCGGTGCATTCGACGCCATCGAAGCCGCCCTGGCCAAGAAACAACTCGGCCAGTCGCGCACCCAGTTCCGCCTGCGCGATTGGGGCATCAGCCGCCAGCGCTACTGGGGCTGTCCGATCCCGATCATTCACTGCGACGCGTGCGGCGACGTACCGGTTCCTGAAGATCAACTGCCGGTCAAGCTGCCGGAAGACGTCGTACCCGATGGCGCGGGTTCGCCCCTGGCGCGCATGCCTGAATTCTACGAATGCAGCTGCCCGAAATGCGGCGCACCGGCCAAGCGCGAAACCGACACCATGGACACCTTCGTGGAATCGTCCTGGTACTTCGCACGCTACGCCTCGCCTCACTATGAAGGCGGCATGGTCGATCCGAAAGCCGCCAACCACTGGCTGCCGGTCGATCAGTACATCGGCGGTATCGAACACGCGATCCTGCACCTGCTGTACGCACGTTTCTTCCACAAACTGATGCGCGACGAAGGTTTGGTCAGCTCCAACGAGCCGTTCAAGAACCTGCTGACCCAGGGCATGGTGGTCGCCGAGACCTTCTATCGCCTGGAAGCCAACGGCAGCAAGACCTGGTTCAACCCGGCCGATGTCGAGTTCGAACGCGACGCCAAAGCCAAGATCATCGGCGCCAAACTGATTGCCGACGGCCTGCCGGTGGAAATCGGCGGCATCGAGAAGATGGCCAAGTCGAAAAACAACGGCGTTGACCCGCAATCGATGATCGACCAGTACGGCGCCGACACCTGCCGCCTGTTCATGATGTTCGCTTCGCCGCCTGACATGAGCCTGGAATGGTCCGACTCCGGCGTCGAGGGCTCGCACCGCTTCCTCAAGCGCGTATGGCGTCTGGGTCAGGCCCATGTCAGCGCCGGCCTGCCGGGAGCGCTGGACAAAGCCACCCTCAGCGACGACCAGAAAGCCGTACGCCGCGCCATTCACCTGGCCATCAAGCAAGCCGGTCAGGACGTTGGCCAGCACCACAAATTCAACACCGCCATCGCCCAGGTGATGACGCTGATGAACGTGCTGGAAAAAGTACCGCAGGCGTCGGAACAGGATCGTGCGCTGCTGCAGGAAGGTCTGGAGACCATTGCCCTGCTGCTGGCCCCGATCACTCCGCACATCAGCCATGAGCTGTGGAACGCGCTGGGTCATGCAGGGCCGGTGATCGACGCAGGCTGGCCTGCGGTCGACGAGTCCGCGCTGGTACAAGACACCCTGCAACTGGTGATCCAGGTTAATGGCAAGCTGCGCGGCCAGATCGAAATGCCTGCCAGCGCCAGTCGCGAGGACGTGGAAGCCGCTGCACGGACCAACGAAAATGTGCTGCGCTTCATCGACGGCCTGACGATCCGCAAAGTGATCGTCGTACCCGGCAAACTGGTGAATATCGTCGCCAGCTGATTGGATCAGGCGCCTGAGTCGCTCAGGCGCCCAACATACTTCCAGAGCCCGCGATTCGGGCTCAAACGGATTCAAGGGGAGCAACAAGATGATCAAACGCAATCTGCTGGTTATAGGCCTCGCGGTGTTGCTGAGCGCCTGCGGTTTCCAGCTGCGCGGCACCGGCACCAACGCGCTGGCCATCAAGGAACTGGATGTCAGCGCGCGCGATGCGTACGGCGATGTCGTCACCCAGCTGCGCCAGACCCTGAGCAACAGCGGCGTTCACGTCTACACCGGCGCCCAGTACAAGCTGTTCCTGGCCCGCGAAGACGAAACCCAACGCACCGCCAGCTACGTGGGCTCGGGCCGTTCGGCCGAATACGAGCTGACCACCGTGCTCAAGTACGAAATCCACGGCTCCAAGGACGTTCTGCTGCTTGAAGATAACGTCCAGGCGCAGAAAATCTTCGTTCATGACGGCAACAACCTGATCGGTTCCGACCAGGAAGCCGAGCAGATTCGCAGGGAAATGCGCAGCGATCTGGTGCAGAGGATGCTCGCCCGCCTGCAACAGCTGACCCCTGAGCGCCTCGACGAGCTGCAGGCCAAGGCTGACGCCGCCGCACGTGCCCAGGCCGACGCCGAAGCTGCCGCCCAGCGAGTTCGTGACGAGACACCGCAACAGTCTCCCATCGAAATCCCGTCCAAATGATGACATCGGGGCCGGTTTGCCGGCCCTGATTTTTTCTGACCGATGAAACTCGCCCCCGCCCAACTCGCCAAACACCTCCAGGGCGCGCTGTCGCCCGTGTATATCGTCAGCGGCGACGACCCGCTGCAATGCCAGGAGGCCTGCGATGCCATTCGCGCAGCGGCTCGCCAGCAAGGCTTTGACGAACGTCAGGTATTCAGCGCCGATTCGAGCTTCGACTGGGGCACCCTGTTGCAAGCAGGCGCCAGCATGTCGCTGTTCGCCGAACGCCGCCTGCTGGAGCTGCGCCTGCCTTCCGGTAAACCGGGGGACAAGGGCGCCGCGGCACTGCTGGAGTACTGCAACCGCCCTGCCGAAGACACGTTGCTACTGATCAGCCTGCCCAAGCTCGACGGCGCCGCGCAAAAGACCAAGTGGGGCAAGGCGCTGGTCGAAGGGGCGCAGACGCAGTTCGTACAGATCTGGCCGGTCGATCCTGGCCAGTTGCCGCAATGGATTCGTCAGCGCTTGGCGCAAGCCGGCCTTGCTGCCAGTCCTGATGCGGTCGAACTCATCGCCGCGCGCGTCGAGGGCAACCTGCTGGCTGCCGCGCAAGAGATCGAAAAGCTCAAGCTGATGGCTGAACAGGGTCAGATCACCGTCGAAACCGTTCAGGCGGCGGTGGCCGACAGTGCGCGTTTCGACGTGTTCGGGCTGACTGACGCGATCCTCAACGGCGAAGCGTCGCACGCCCTGCGCATGCTCGAAGGCCTGCGTGGCGAAGGTGTCGAGCCACCGGTGATTCTCTGGGCGTTGTCCCGGGAGTTGCGCGTGCTGGCAAACCTGGCCCTGCAATTCAGTCAGGGCGTGCCGCTGGACAAGGCCTTCAGCCAAGCCCGCCCGCCCATCTGGGACAAGCGCAAACCGCTCATGAGCAAAGCCCTGCAACGGCATTCAGCCCGGCGCTGGGCCCTGCTGTTGATGGATGCCCAGCACATCGACGCGCAGATCAAGGGTCAGGCCGAGGGTTCGGTGTGGAACAGCTTGAGCCTGTTGTCGCTGCACATGGCCGGACAGCGACTGGCGCTGCCCTCGGGGTGACCCACCCTCTGCCAAGTGGTGGATCGCAAAACGATACAAAGAGACTCCCTATTCAGTACGACTGGTCCGAATGCTGATAGCTGAACACTGCGTCGGCAGCGCCACTCAGATCCAATCGGATCACCGGCTTGGTCAATCCTTGGGCTGACCGCATGATGTCCTTCTGAATCTCTTTCGCTTGTCTAAGCCCTTCAGCATTGCCTGCCTCATAGTAGATCCCATCGACATACTGAGGTGCGTCCATGGTCCAGTTTGCAATCATGATTTCGTTGTATCGATGATAAATCGACTCAGTCCCGGTGATATTTTGCCTGCGCCCTTCGATAGCGAGCATGAACGGAACTGGGCTAATGGCCAGACTGCATTGGTGATGCAGTCTTCGCCAAGTGGGTGAAACAGGGGCCTCAAGCCAATGGGCCTGAAGCTGAGCCAGGGTCGTGATGCCTTGTGACGCACAGCTTTCGGAACCTGGGGTGGGGCTGTTACTGTTCACGCCACATCCTTTGTCAGCGCGCTCCCAAGTATCGGCGTCCGCCATGTAAACACACAGTGCTTGCATGGGCGCCAGCCCGGCAGGAACGGAGTTCAGATCCTTGAAGACCACCCCTTGAGGCTTATTGGCAAACAATGCCAGCGTCGCGATGTCCCCCCGCAGGTAAGACAACGACGTCGCACCGGCGGGCCTTGATGCCACATTAGGATTCCACGCGTGATAGTTGGTGCTGTATGAGGCAGCTCTCACCAAGACGCCGCTGCAATAGACCGCCGCCTTCTCTTCCGGACATTTGACGGTGGTATTCGCATGGCGCTCATTGAGCCGTCTCGCTACGGCCCAGCCATCCTCCTGATCCGTGTCGATGAGCACGAAGCGCTTCGCCCCAGTGCCAAAATCCAGCCGTACGATAGGTAATTCAACATTGGTTTTAACCTGATATGCATGCTTGAGCGCTTGCGCATTGATCAGGCTGCCCTCTTTCGAGGCATTGTAAAAAATCGCTTCGATGGGCAGCTGTTCAGGTGCGCCGGTATCCCAAAGCTCATACAACAACTCGTTGCCGTACGCTCTCGTCAAATCTGGGAAAGAAGCACGAACGGCGAGGCTGGTCGCGAATTGCTCGGCGATTTTGGTGCTCAGCGAACACTGGTTAATGCGGTTCGCGCCATGTTCACTGAAGTTTTTCACCCAGGCCGCCACCGTCACCGCCGGCGCAGCCAAGGTTGCACAATTACTCAAATCAGCGGGAAGCGGATCAGGACTGGGCCGGTTCGCGAAGCCGCAACCGTGCATGGCACGACTGTTCGCTTGAGTGTCGGCCATGAATGGAAATATGCAGCGAGGCGTCAACACCTTCTTGCTAGCCGCCCGCGCACTAGCGGGGTCCATCAAAATGTAGCCACTGGTGACATCTGCACTGTTGGAGTTCACGCCATTGCGGATATAGGAAAAGGTCGTTGACCCTAGCCGAACAGCGCTGGCACTGTGCCCCCAGAAATCGTAGGCCGGGTTATAAGTGACCCGCCGAAGTAAAACACCCGAGCAATCGTAGGCCGGCACGCCGCCCGGACAACTGGAGACGGTATTGCTATACCGGGCGTTCAACCGGTCCGCAACAGTCGCCGTCGGCTGCTGCAGCATACTCACGCGTGGCGCTTCGCTTCGAGTGCAACCGCCAAGAATGAGAAGTAGCGCTAACAAAATCCTTTTGTTCATACCAAACTCCCTTATGCGCAGTCATCCGGAAACACTCTGTTTCAGCCCCTCTCAAGGCACAACTGTCATAAATGACAGTGGCGAATAACCGTTCGCCACGGCCAGGCAGGCTCTGATAGCGATCAGGTAGCCGCTGATAGCACAGATCAATTAGACCTGCAGCCCGATCTGGCCGATCATCGCGCCGCTTTACCCAAACCTTCGAGAGAAAGACGCCATGAGCAAAGCCAAAAAGCGGCCGAACAAGGCCAAATCCATCATCGCCCAGCCCTTGTTCCGCAGCCGTCAGGAACAACCCAGCAAGGGCAAAGGCAGCTACCGCCGCGAAGCCTTCCAGCAAAACTGGGAGGCTTCTTCCGTTATGGCGGCCTGATTTGCCGCGCGCGCTTTCTTCCTATCTAAACCCTTACCTGAACACCGGTGCATGCCCAATCACATCGTCTGGTCCGCGGCCCTGTAGGTGAAGGTGGCTGACTGCTCGAGCGTCTGGGGCAACGGGATGTAGATGATCGGTACAGTGAGACCCGTCGCCTCTCTGAACCGGCGCTGAAAGAATTGAGCCCCCGCCAGGCCAGAGGGCTTTGTGTAGAAAAAAGCCTCGATCGGAAGCCGTCCCGGGATGTTCTGTGCCCATGTCTTTAACTTGGTGTCGTTAGTCGTGTTGAATGCATCCGGCGAGATGGCCCGCCCCGCGCGCATGCCTTCCAGAAATCGCCCGGCCGCAACATTGTTAGCAGAATCGCGAACGTTGAATGAACACAGCGCTTGATTTTTGTTCCGCCCCGCCGCCTGATCCGCCCTGTATTTGGCGACCCATTTGGCAGCGGTATCTATGACGGGATTCTGAAGTTCGCAACTCTTACTGATCTCTGGATAATTTTTATGTGCGCCACAACCGCCATCGGGCCTCGCATTTGAGCTGCCATCTACGGGAAAAAAACACAGTATTTCGATTTTTTCTTTTCCTTCAGGCTTGCCCAGTATCGGATAAAAGATAAAGCCGGCGTCGTAGGTGTAAGCCAACATTTTGACTTTGTAGTCAGATCGCAAGTACGTGAATGACACCCCTCCATTGGCCACGGAGATTGGACTGGGATTCCAGACATCGAATGTGTTCGAGGGCACTCCGCCGCGCATCAATAGCCCCGAGCACAAGAACGCCGGCATTGAAGCAGACCCGCAATTATCACGGGTGTCGCGATAGCGTCTTTCAAGGTTTGCCGCGACTTCCGGCCCGGAAGCAAGTTGAACGGCGGATGTTGAAGCGATCGAGCCTCCCGGTTCGGGAGCTTGGGGCACTGTTGACTCAACCGATGCGCATCCAGCCAGCAGCGCGATTGAGATCACCATCATCAGCTTTGTCATGTTTGAAGCCTCCATGCCCGATTCAAAAAGATGAGACTGCTGTTTCTTCGCAGGAAACGACGCGTATAACGCGCTATTGTTTTTTATTAACCCTGATATTTTTCAATAAGCCTGATCTTCGCGTTGGTAAATAAACCAATCACCGGATGCTGCTGCGAAATTCAATTTCACCACGGGTTTGATTTGCCCCTGAGTCGAACGCCAGAAGTCTTTCTGGATTTCTCTGGCCTGGCGTAAACCCTCTGCCTGCCCCGCTACATAATAAAGTGCGTCCAGCGGCAACTGGGATGGGATATCCATCGGCCAGGCAGCGATCATGAGTTCGTTGTAACGGTGATATTGTGATTCCGTTCCGAGCACCAGTTGCTGCCGAGCTTCAAGCGATAGCATGAACGGGATGGGCTCTATAGCGAAGCTACACTCGTGCTGTCTACGCTTCGACAGATCACTTATTGATAGATAGTGCTGTTTGAACTGAGCAAACGTCGTTATACCTTGAGCAGCGCAACGGGCACTGCCCGCCCCTGCTACTGAGTTGACGCCACATCCGTTTTCGGCTCGCCGATTCGTGTCACCATCGTCGATGAAGATGCACAAGGCCTGTATGGGGGTCAGCCCCACAAGCGGTGCATACTCCAACTCCCGGAAAATGATGCCAACAGGCTTACTGTTGTACATCGCCAGCGTTTTCACATCCGCTCTCAGGAAGCTGAAGGATACGCCGCCTGGCTGCGGGCTACCGGGATTAGGGTTCCAGGCGTGGTAGTTGGTACTGTAAGAAATAGCGCGTGCCAACACACCACTGCAGTACACAGCAGCCTTGGCTCCAGAACATTCGGACGTCGTATCGGCATAACGATCATTGAGCCGTTTTGCTGTTGTCCAGCCATCTTCCTGATCGGCATCTCTGAGCACGAAGCGTTTTGCTCCTGTGGCAAAATCAAGTCGCACAATCGGCAGTTCGATACGGGTCTTCATTTCATAGGCATGTTTGAGTGCCTGCGCATTGACCAGGCTGCCTTCCTTCAGCGCGTTATAGAAAATGGCTTCTATTGGAAGATTGGCGGGGGCTTGGGTGTCCCAAGGTTCAACAAGGATTTCATTACTGTATAACTTCGTGAGCGCCGGGTACGACGATCTGACCGTCAGACTGGCTGCAAACTCCGCGGATACATTTGTACTGAGCGAGCACTGATTGATGCGATTGGAGCCGTGTTCGTTGAAGTTCTTGATCCACTCCGCTGGTGTGACCGCCGGAACGGCAAGCTTTGCGCAATTACTCAGGTCGGCCGGTAAAGGTTTTGGATTACTCCCATTGGCAAAACCACAACCGTGCATTGCCCGATTATTGGATTGCGCATCCGCCATGAACGGAAAGATACAGCGCGGTTTGAGCAAAATTTTACCGGCCGCCCGCGCACTGTCCGGATCCATCAGGACGTAGCCACTGCTGATGTCTTCACTGCTAGAGTTCAATCCGTTGCGGATGTAGGAGACAGTTACAGCGCCCACGCGCGCCTCATCGGCGCTATAGCCCCAGGAATCCGAACCCGCCGTGTCATTCGCCCGCCGGATAAGGACCCCTGAGCAGTTATAGGCAGGCGTATTGCCCGTGCAACTGATTACATTGCTGTTGTAGCGAGTGATAAGACGGTCAGCCACCGTTGTTGCAAGCGTTTGGCGCGCCTGAATCGTTGGCGTAACTTCCGGCGTTTCGGTACGGGTACACGCTGTAAATAGCACAAGTAACAACACCGCAATGAAAGTCCTTTTCATCTTTGTTTCTCCACGATACACATGCCCGTTTACCGTGGGGAAACAATGCGGCTGTTTCAATCGAAGGCACAACTGTCAGAAATGACAGTGCCCTAGGCTTTTTTGCGATAGGTGCAGGTGTTAATAGAGCGATGGCAAACTTTGGCTAACGCCGCGCAGCCTTCCAGTCGCGAAACTGGGAGGCTTCTTGCGGTAGGGCTGCTTGTTATTCTACGGCGCTGAACTAAACGAGATCGCTTGATCAGCAGGCAGGTATGCAAAGGTGGCAGTGCCGTTGGCGGTTGTCGCCAGCTTTATGGAGATGATGGGCAGATCCACCCCTGTCCATAGATAAAAGCGCTTCTGGTCATGCTGCGCGCCAGCCCGGCCCTTATCGTTGATGTAAAAGAATGCCTCGATCGGCAGCCGGTCCGGAATATCCTGCGCCCAGACCGCGATCTTCAGATCAGAGGGGACTGTGTTCCCGGCCCCCGTTACCATTTGCCCGCCACGCAGCCCCTGATAAAAATTACGACCTGCTCTGGCGTTTTCCGAATCTCGAACATTAAAGCCGCAGCGCCAGGCATAACTGGTCGGTTTCTTCCTGAAATGCTCGGCATATTGCTCACCGGTCAGAATCTCCTGGAGGTCGCAGGGCCGACTGCTCTGCGGGTAGCTGGGATGGGGCCCGCAGCCTGACTCACTGCGCGCGTCGGAAGTGCCGTCCACGGGGAAGAAACACAGCACCATCATCTTTTGCTTTTCCTTTAGCGCTTCCGTTTCCAGAACGGGCTTGAATATGAACCCGTTACTTAGCTTATGGGCGAACCGCAGCAGATTGAAATCGGCTCTCAGGTAGGAAAATGACACGGCCCCGACGCGAACCGCAGTGGGGCTGGGATCCCAGGATTCGTATTGAACAGAGGGCTCGGTGGCCCGCAGCAAAATGCCAGAGCACAGAAATGCAGGCCTGGACTCGCTGCCGCAGTTGTCCCGAGTATCTTGGTATCGCTTGGTAATTGCCTCAGCGACATCGGCACCCGGGCGAAACTGAAACGAGGGTTGACTGACCGGATTCGACGGCGCAGCGACCGAGCCCGCGACGCCTGAAAGCGTCACTGACGACGTCCACACCAGCCCCAACACTACCCGCCAGATGACCGGAAACCTTTTCATGTCAAACCTCCTTGCATTGAGCGTTGCAGCCAAGCAGGACGACCCGAGGTTGCGATCGATAGCGGCCCGCTGTAGCCCTCACGCGCTCAGCCGTGTCCATGAGCTGATCATGTGCGCATCCGGATGAACGGTACAACCGTCGGAATTGACAGTGCCCGAGACCTTTTCGCAATAGAATTCGCGCGTTTGATCGCGGCGGAGTCATCTTCGGTAACCTCTCCTACAGCCTCCCCGCCCCGTGGCATGTTAAGGTCTGCACCTTACGGTTTATCCCTGTGGACCCCAGAATGCCCTTTAGCTTTCCCCGTCGTTGGCATGTCCGCCAGCTGATCGCCGCTTCCAGCCTTCTCGTGCTGGTCGCCTGCGCGGAGCAACCTACCGCTGCCGTCGCCACCCCGCTTCAAGCCGCCCCTCTGAATGTCGTCAAAGCCGCGTCTGCTGCTTCCTCGGCGGTCGCGCAACCGGATGACAGCAATTTCGAGATTCAGCCTGCGATGAGCTTTGCCGAGTGGCAGTCGATGTTCCGCGCCCAGGCACTGGCCGCCGGCATTCGTCCAGATGTGTTCGACCGTGCTTTCGCAGGCGTGACGCCCGACATGAGCGTGGTCAAGGCCGACCGCAGTCAGCCTGAATTCACGCGGCCAGTCTGGGAATACCTCGACGGCGCAATATCGCCAGTTCGCGTGCGCAAGGGCCAGGCGCTGCTGGCGCAGTATTCGGACGTGCTCGACGCCATCGAACAACGCTACGGCGTCGACCGTCAGGCACTGATCGCGGTGTGGGGCATGGAAAGCAGCTTCGGGCAGTTCCAGGGCACGCAGCTGGTGATTCGCTCCCTGGCGACCCTGGCCTATGAAGGCCGCCGCCCGCAATTTGCGCAGGACCAGTTGATCGCCGCCTTGCAGATCATCCAGCACGGCGACATCGACGCCCAGAGCATGCTCGGTTCGTGGGCAGGCGCGATGGGGCAGACGCAGTTCATTCCTACGACCTACAACACCCATGCCGTGGACTTCGACGGCGACGGCCGACGGGACATCTGGAATTCTCCGGCCGACGCCCTGGCCTCGACCGCGCACTATCTGCAGAGCTCTGGCTGGCAGAAGGGCCAGCCATGGGGCTTTGAAGTGCTGCTCAATCAGGGCTTCGATTACGCTTTGGCCGACGCTTCGACCCGCAAGACGATTGCCGAATGGCAGCAACTGGGCCTGAAGCTGCCCAACGGCGCCGCCCTGCCTGCCAACCTGCTGCAACAGCAGGCCGCGCTCTTGCTGCCAGCGGGTTACAAAGGCCCGGCGTTTCTGGTGATGGACAACTTCCGCGCGATTCTGAAATACAACAACTCGTCGTCCTATGCGCTGGGCGTCGGGCTGCTGTCCGAGCGTTTCAACGGCGGCGGGTACGTCATTGGCCAATGGCCACGCGGCGACCGCCCCCTGAGCCGCACAGAACGTATCGAGCTGCAAACCCTGCTCTCGGCCCGTCAGTACGACGCAGGGGCCCCGGACGGCATCATCGGCGCCAATACTCGCAAGGCCATCCGCAGCGCCCAGCAGTCGTTTGGCTGGCCCGCCGATGGGTATCCGACGCAAGAACTGCTGAATAACCTGCGCCGGCCATAGACCCTACGCCACAGCTTCTGCCCGGAGGGCGTAGAAGCTGGCTTGCCTGCGATCTGGCGCATAGCGGCAGCAAACCCGCCAGACACGGTGTACCAGACACAACGGAGATGAATGATTTTGCTGCCGGTGCCCGGCAGATCGCAGGCAAGCCAGCTCCTGCGCCTTCGGCAGCATCAAAAGCAGATCGCAAACAATAGAAAAGGGCCGGATATCGCTATCCGGCCCTTTTTTTGTGTTGCGAGCAATGTCGCGGGTAATCAGCCCGCAGTCAGCAACGACTTGGTCAGCTTGGCCTGCTCATCGGCGTGGTATGACGAACGCACCAGCGGGCCCGATGCGACGTTCTTGAAGCCCATCTTGTAACCTTCCTCGGCGAACCAGGCGAAGGTGTCAGGGTGCACGAAGCGCTGAACCGGCAAGTGGTTGCGGGACGGCTGCAGGTACTGGCCCAGGGTCAGCATGTCGATGTTGTGCTCGCGCATGCGCTGCATCACTTCGATCACTTCTTCGTCGGTTTCGCCCAGACCCAGCATCAGACCGGACTTCGTCGGTACGTGGGGGACCATTTCCTTGAAGCGTTGCAACAGGGTCAGCGACCACTGGTAGTCAGAACCCGGACGTGCAGCCTTGTACAGGCGTGGCACGGTTTCCAGATTGTGGTTGAACACGTCTGGCGGGGTCGCGGCAGTGATTTCCAGCGCGATGTCCATGCGGCCACGGTAATCGGGAACCAGGGTTTCCAGCTGCACGTTCGGCGACAGGGCGCGGATTTCGCGAATGCAGTCGGCAAAGTGCTGGGCGCCACCGTCACGCAGGTCGTCGCGGTCCACCGAGGTGATCACTACATACTTGAGTTTCAGGTCAGCGATGGCGACGGCCAGGTTCTTCGGCTCGTCCACATCCAGCGCTTTCGGACGGCCATGACCGACGTCGCAGAACGGGCAACGACGGGTGCAGATATCGCCCATGATCATGAACGTCGCGGTGCCGCCAGAGAAGCATTCGCCCAGGTTCGGGCACGAGGCTTCTTCGCAAACGCTGTGCAACTTGTGTTTGCGCAGCAGGGCCTTGATGCGGTCGACCTCGGGGGAAACCGGGATGCGGACACGAATCCAGTCCGGTTTCTTCGGCAGTTCAACCGTTGGAATGATCTTCACCGGGATGCGCGCAACTTTTTCCGCGCCGCGAAGCTTCACGCCGGCTTCTACTTTCGGACGCGCGGTACGCTCAGGCGTTACCACGTTCACTGTCGGGATCAGGGTTTGCACGGCATCAGCCGTCTCATGCGCAGTAGTCATATCAATCGATTCCGCCCGTTAGGGTCGTCTGCTCAGCGTAGTCGAGGTGTTTGACGAGCTGCGCACGCAGCCGGGCACTTACCTCGGCAAATTCAATCGGGCCTGCCTGTTCGCGCAGCTGGGTCATTGCCAGCCCCGCATACCCGCAGGGGTTAATCCGTTTAAACGGGTCCAGATCCATGTCGACGTTCAGCGCCAGGCCATGAAACGAACAGCCGTTACGGATACGAAGACCCAGTGAGGCGATCTTCGCCCCGTCGACATAGACCCCCGGCGCTTCAGGCTTTGCGGCTGCGGTGACGCCATAACTGGCCAGCAGCTCGATGAGGCTGTGCTCGATCCGGGTCACCAGTTCGCGCACGCCAAAGCCCAGGCGACGCACATCCAGCAGCAGGTACGCCACCAGTTGGCCGGGGCCATGATAAGTCACTTGGCCACCGCGATCGACCTGTACCACCGGAATATCACCCGGAAGAAGCAGATGCTCGGGCTTTCCGGACTGCCCCTGGGTGAAGACCGCAGGGTGCTGGACCAGCCACACTTCATCGGGCGTATCGCGGTGGCGACCGTCCGTGAAGCGTTGCATGGCCTGCCACGCAGGCTCGTAGTCGATCAGTCCGAGATCGCGAAAGCCCAGACGCTCGCCCATCACAGCACCATGTGCACGAAACCTGTGGCCCGCAGCTCGCTGTTGATGTTGTAGAGCTGATCCTGGTCAGTGGCAAGGATGTGCAGCTGCACGGTGGTGTACTTGCCGTTGCTGCTCTGGCGTTCATCCACGCGTTCGTCGTTGATCTTGGCGTGTTTGCCAACGATCTCGATGGCTTTGTCTTTGTTGCCCGCGCCGGTATCGCAGATGATCTTGATTGGATAATCGGCGCACGGAAATTCGATTTTCGGGGCTTTAACTTCGGTATCTGTCATGGCAGTAACGGCCTCGTAAGCCGGAAAACGGACAGGCCCCTGCCGCGATCAGCGACAGGGGCGTACGGAACAGCAGTCAATAAGCGATCAATCAATGATCAGTTGAACAGACTGTAGAAGAACATGCGGATGCTGTCCCACAGCCGGCGGAAGATACCACCTTCATCAACGCCATCCATCGCAATGAGATTAGCGGTGCGCACGACCTTGTCTTCCAGCTTCACTTCAACCTGACCGATCACGTCGCCCTTGGCGATAGGCGCAACCAGTTTCGGGTTGATGCTCATGCTGGCGGTGAGCTTTTTCATCTCGCCTTTAGGCATGGTCATGGACAGGTCGTCAGCCAGACCGGCTTTGACCTGACGCTCGGTGCCTTTCCAGACCGGCGCCTGAGCAAGTTCAGTGCCCTTCTGGTAGAAGGTCTGGGTTTCGAAGAAACGGAAACCATAGGTCAGCAGCTTCTGGGTTTCAGCCGCGCGAGCCTGTTCGCTGTTGGTGCCGAAGACCACGGCGATCAGACGCATGCCGTCACGAACGGCCGAGGAGACCATGCAGTAGCCGGCTTCTTCGGTGTGACCGGTTTTCAGACCGTCAACAGTCTTGTCACGCCACAGCAGCAGGTTGCGGTTCGGCTGTTTGATGCCGTTCCAGAAGAACTCTTTTTGCGAGTAGATGGCGTAGTGAGCCGGGTCTTCATGGATGATCGCGCGAGCCAGGAGCGCCATGTCGTGGGCAGTGGCGTAATGATCAGGGTTCGGCAGGCCGGTCGGGTTCATGAAGTGGCTGTTGACCATGCCCAGGTCGCCAGCGGTCTTGTTCATCATGTCGGCAAAGGCGTCTTCGCTACCGGCGATGTGCTCGGACAGCGCCACACTGGCGTCGTTGCCCGATTGAATGATGATGCCGTGCAGCAGGTCGCTGACGGTCACCTGGCTGCCCACCTTGATGAACATCCGCGAGCCACCGGTGCGCCAGGCGTTTTCGCTGACGGTCACAGGGTCGTTCTCGCCGATCTGGCCGCGACGGATTTCCAGAGTCGCGATGTACGCAGTCATCAGCTTGGTCAAACTGGCCGGGGGCAGCTTCTGGTCGCCGTTGTTTTCGACCAGCACGTTACCGCTGTTGGCATCCATCAGCACATACGCCTTGGCTGCCAGTTGCGGCGCCGATGGCGTCATCTGCTCTGCCGCAAACACGGCAGGCGCGGTGAAAAGCGGGATTAAAAGGCAAAGGCGTTTTGCAAAGGTGGTGATGTTCATCCGTCTCTCGAAAATGCTAATGGGCAAACATGCCCTCGCGGGCAAAGCGGTAGTGCCAGGCTTCCCTGGCGAACGGGGCGACATTCTACAGGCGGCTGCGTAGATGGTCCCGTGAAAAGCTGTTGACATCGCATGCTCTGGCGGCAAGTTGGCTGCCTGGCAGCTTTGATTCGCCCTCGTGGCCGAGGTTCGAATCATGGATCTGTCATGCCGGACACAAGGTTACTGGTCCGATGTCACCACGCTTGGCGAGCCCAGATTGGCCGACCTTACGCTGTTCTGCAGTTGCTGGGCTTCACCCGGCGTGCCGACCGGCCCCATTCGCACGCGATAGAGCGTCTGTTGATTGCGCGCTATCGAGCTCACGAAAACCGGGGCTCGAACCATCCCGCTCAGTTTCGACCTCAAGAGTTCCGCAGCGTCCGGGTTGGCGAAGGCTCCCACCTGGAGAAACAGCCCAGACGCTTGTCCGGAAGCGTTTTTTTTTGCGTCGATCGGCACAGGCGATACAGGCGCGGCGTGCTGTTGCGGCGGCGGGGTCCATTGCTCGATGGTGCCGGCCGAAGCCGTGATGACAGGCGCGGCCGGTTGAGGCTTCGGCGCAGGACCGCTGATCGCCACCTGCGGCTGGTCGAGCATCAGCGGCGCAGGCTTGCCACGCTGCGCCCAGTACTGCGCCGGATCGATGCCTTCGACCTTCACCCGCGCGGTACCGATTTCGGCGTAGCCGAGCTTTTTGGCGGCGGCGTAAGACAAATCGATGATGCGATCGGAATAGAACGGCCCGCGGTCGTTGACCCGCAGAATCACCGTACGGTTGTTGTCCAGGTTGGTCACGCGCACGTAGCTGGGCAGCGGCAGGGTCTTGTGCGCCGCGCTCATGCCATAGAGGTCATAGACTTCGCCGTTGGCGGTGTTCTGACCGTGGAACTTGGTGCCATACCAAGACGCCGTACCGGTCTGGCTGTAACTCGCCGAGTCGGTCAGCGGGAAATACGTCTTGCCGAGCACGGTATACGGGTTGGCTTTATAAGGGCCGGTGTGCAAGGTCGGCACGGCATCGGGGATGCGCGACACGTCGACGTCCCACCAAGGGGCGCCATCCTTGTGTGCCCGATTGATGTCCAGTCCCGGCTGCGAGCGGATGATGTTGCCCTGCTGCGTCGGTCGACTGCTGTTAGTGGAGCAACTGGCGACGAGCAATGTCAGCGCCGTGAAGGCCATCAGCTTCAATGGTTGTTTGATCGGCAATGACCGCATTACTTGACGCCCCGAGCTTGAACAAGCAGTTCAGACAGCTGATGCACGGCCATGGCGTACATCACGCTGCGGTTGTAACGCGTGATTGCGTAAAAATTCTTCAAACCCATCCAGTACTCAGGGCCATTGTCGCCTTCCAGGCGAAAAGCCGTGACCGGCAAATCATCGCGCAGCGCATCATGACTTGCCCAGCCCAAGGCTCGCAACTCCCCGATGGTCTTCACCGGCTCGATTCCCGGGCTCAAACCCTCATCGACACGGTCGCCGCGCACGCTCGCCCGACTGACCACAGGCTCTCCCGCAACCCAGCCGTGACGCTTGAAATAACTGGCAACGCTACCAATCGCATCATCCGGATCGGTCCAGATGTTGATGTGGCCGTCGCCGTCGAAATCCACCGCGTAATTGCGAAAGCTGCTCGGCATGAATTGCGGCAAGCCCATCGCCCCGGCGTACGAGCCCTTGAGCGTCAGCGGATCGACCTGCTCTTCGCGGGACAGCAACAAGAACTCGCGCAGCTCCTTGCGGAAAAATTCGGCGCGAGGAGGATAATCGAAACTCAACGTCGATAATGCGTCGATTACCCGGTAATTCCCTGTATTACGACCAAAAAATGTTTCCACACCGATGATCGAGACGATCACCTGAGCAGGTACCCCATACTCTTGCTCTGCGCGCGCCAGGGCTACTTCATGCTGCCGCCAGAAATCCACACCCCGTGCGACACGCGCATCGGTCAGGAACATCGGACGGTAATCCTTCCACGGTTTCACCCGTTCGGCGGGCCGGGAAATCGCGTCGAGAATCGACTGTTTGCGCTCGACGTTGCGAAAAACTTCGATCAGTTGCTCGCCCGCGAACCCGTAATCACGGGTCATGTCGCTGACGAACTGAGCGACCTGTGGCGAACCCTCATAGTCACCGGCAAGCGACTCCTGCACTGAACCGAGGATGCCCATCAGACCGACCAGCGGCGCATATCGAGCAGCCCAGCCACGCACTACTTGCATTGAGAAATTCACCTTATTCAAACCTGAGCGATCCACTTGCGGTGCGTATGGATCGACATCAAAACCCCAAACGCTGACAGCAGTGTCACCAGCGAAGTTCCGCCGTAGCTAATGAAGGGCAATGGCACCCCCACGACCGGCAGCAGACCGCTGACCATACCGATGTTGACGAAAACATAAACAAAAAACGTCATGGTCAGACTGCCCGCCAGCAACTTGCCGTAGAGCGTCTGCGCCTGCGCGGTAATGACCAGCCCGCGGCCGATCAGCGCCAGATAAATCAGTAGCAGCGCGCAGATGCCCACCAGCCCGAACTCTTCGCCCAGCACCGCGATGATGAAGTCGGTGTGGCTTTCCGGCAGAAAATCCAGGTGCGACTGGGTGCCCAGCAGCCAGCCCTTGCCAAACACGCCGCCCGAACCGATGGCCGCCTTGGACTGAATGATGTTCCAGCCGGTGCCCAGCGGGTCGCTCTCGGGGTCGAGGAACGTCAGGATCCGCTGCTTCTGGTAGTCGTGCATGAAGAAGAACCACATCGCCACCGCCACCGGCACCGCTGCGGCGATCACGCCGATGATCCAGCGCCAGCGCAGGCCGGCCATGAATAACACAAAGGTGCCGGAGGCCAGAATCAGCAGCGAAGTGCCAAGGTCCGGCTGGCGCACGATCAGAATGAACGGCAGCCCGATCAACGCCAGACTCACCGCGACGTGCTTCAAATGCGGCGGCAAGGTGCGCTTGGACAGGTACCAGGCGATCGTCGCCGGCATGATGATCTTCATGAATTCCGAGGGCTGGAAACGAATCACCCCCGGGATGTTGATCCAGCGCGTCGCCCCCATGGCGTTGTGGCCCATGACGTCCACCGCCACCAGCAACAGCACGCCAAAGACATAGGCCACCGGCACCCAGCGCGCCATGAAACGCGGCTCCAGCTGGGCGATGACGAACATCGAGACCAGACCGATACCGAACGAGGTGGCCTGTTTGATCAACAGGTCCCAGCTCTTGCCGCTGGCGGAATAAAGGACGAACAGGCTGCCTGCTGCGAGGGTCAGCAGCAGGATCAGCAAGGGGCCGTCGACGTGGATTTTCTGCAGGAACGTGGCGCGACGGCGCATCACATCTTCGCTGGAGAGGATGCGGTCGAAATTACTCTTCACGGGCCGCGGTCTCCGGAGGCAGTGTGTTGGCGGCGTATTCAGGTTTAAGACGGCCATCCGGGCCAAGCAACCAGGCATCCATGACTTGCCGGACGACCGGCGCGGCGACGCCGGACCCCGACTCGCCGTTTTCGATCATCACCGCTACGACGATTTTCGGGTTATCGGCCGGCGCGAAGCCCACGAACAAGGCGTGGTCGCGATGGCGCTCCTGGACTTTCGAGCGGTCGTACTTCTCGCCTTGGCGAATGGCCACGACCTGCGCCGTACCACTCTTGCCTGCAATGCGGTATTGCGAGCCGATGGACGCCTTGCGCGCCGTACCCCGGGCGCCGTGCATCACCTGCTGCATACCGTGGTTGACCTTCGCCCAGTCGGACGGGTCGCGCAGGACGATGTCGGGCATCGGGTTTTCATCCACCGGCTTGTGACCCTCGATGGTCCTGGCCAGGTGCGGACGGTTCCACTTGCCCTTGTTCGCCACCAGCGCCGTGGCCTGAGCCAGCTGCAAAGGCGTGGCCTGCATGTAGCCCTGACCGATCCCGAGAATCAGCGTCTCGCCCGGGAACCAGGCCTGACGACGGGTGATGCGCTTCCAGTCACGGGACGGCATCAGGCCGGGCGACTCCTCGAACATGTCCAGCGAGACCTTCTGCCCGATGCCGAACTTGTTCAGGTAGGCCGACAGCCGATCGATGCCGACCTTGTGCGCCAGGTCGTAAAAATAGGTGTCGTTGGAGCGCATGATCGCCGTGTCGAGATCCACCCAGCCGTCACCGGTGCGGTTCCAGTTACGGTATTTGTGATCGTAGTTGGGCAGCATGTAGTAGCCGGGGTCGAACACCCGAGTGCTCGCCGTCACCACGCCCGTGTCCAGGCCCGCGATGGCCACGGCGGGCTTGATGGTCGAGCCCGGCGGGTACAGGCCACGCAGGATGCGGTTGAACAGCGGTCGGTCGACCGAATCACGCAGTTCGGAATAGGCCTTGAAGCTGATCCCGGTGACGAAAAGGTTCGGATCGAAGCTCGGCTGACTGACCATCGCCAGCACTTCGCCCGTGCTCGGGTCCAGCGCCACGACAGCGCCACGACGTCCGGCCAGCGCAGCCTCGGCGGCTTCCTGCAGCTGGATGTCGAGACTCAGGACGATGTCCTTGCCCGGCACCGGGTCGGTGCGCTTGAGCACGCGCAACACGCGACCGCGGGCGTTGGTCTCGACCTCTTCGTAGCCGACCTGACCATGCAGTTCAGGCTCGTAAAAGCGCTCGATGCCTGTTTTGCCCATGTGGTGGGTGCCGCTGTAATTCACAGGGTCCAGCGACTTGAGCTCTTTCTCGTTGATCCGGCCCATGTAGCCAACCGAATGGGCGAAATGCGCGCCCTGCGGGTAGTGCCGGATCAGTTGCGCGACCACTTCAACGCCTGGAAGGCGGAACTGGTTCACGGCGATGCGGGCGATCTGCTCTTCGGTCAGCTCGAACAGGATCGGCACCGGCTCAAACGGGCGACGTCCCTGCTTCATGCGCTTTTCGAAGATGATCCGGTCGTCCGGCGTCAGCTCCAGCACTTCGATGATGGTGTCGAGCACCTTGGCCCATTCGCCGCCCGAACGCTCGCGGGTCATGCTCAGGTTGAAGCTGGGCCGGTTGTCGGCGATCACCACGCCATTGCGGTCAAAAATCAGTCCGCGACTCGGCGGGATCGGCTGCACATGCACCCGGTTGTTTTCCGAGAGGGTCGAGTGGTAGTCGTACTGGATGACTTGCAGGAAATACAGCCGCGCCACCAGCACACAGATCAGCACGATCACGATGCCAGCGCCGACCACGACACGGTTACGCACCAGGCGTGCGTCCTTTTCGTGATCTTTCAGGCGAATCGGCTGAGACATTTAGGGCGTGTTCACAGTGAAGGCAGCGGCGCTACTTGTGATAAGGGTGACCGGACAGCACTGTCCAGGCACGATAAATCTGCTCGCCAATGAGGATGCGCACCAACGGGTGCGGCAACGTCAATGGCGACAACGACCAGCGCTGCTCGGCACGGGCACAGACCTCAGGCGCCAGCCCTTCGGGGCCGCCCACCATCAGGTTGACCGTGCGCGAGTCCAAACGCCAGCGATCGAGCTCCACCGCCAGTTGCTCGGTGCTCCACGGCTTGCCATGCACCTCAAGGGTGACGATCCGCTCACCTGGCTGCACCTTTGCCAG
This sequence comes from Pseudomonas sp. GW821-FHT02A11, assembly GCF_059421985.1. Classification (NCBI taxonomy): domain Bacteria; kingdom Pseudomonadati; phylum Pseudomonadota; class Gammaproteobacteria; order Pseudomonadales; family Pseudomonadaceae; genus Pseudomonas; species Pseudomonas sp. GW821-FHT02A11. The sequence goes on along the minus strand of NZ_JBWKWB010000009.1, from coordinate 101,448 downwards.
CATAGCCTCACCTTCCTGACGGATCAGGCGAGCCACGTCGGCATTCTTGCCACGGGTATTGAGCGGAATTTCCACCAGTTCAAGGGCAAGTTCCGATGGCAGACGCTTGGCATATTCGTGCCAACCCTCCTCCACCCACTTGGGCATGCGCGAACCAACAGCAATCAGACGCAGACGCACGATGAGCCCTTATTCGTTGCCCGGCGTGTGGTGCGCGCCGCTGGCGGCACGGCTCTGCTCGGCACCTTGCCACAGGCGCTCCAGGTCGTAGAACTGGCGCGAAGCGGCGGTCATCATGTGAACGATCACGTCGCCCAGGTCCAGCAGAACCCAGTCGCTTTCGCCTTTACCTTCTTCGCCCAAGGGCTGTGCGCCGCGGGCTTTGACGTTCTCGCGGACCTTGTCGAGCATGGCGTTGATCTGGCGGTTCGAGGTACCGGTGGCGATGACCATGTAGTCGGTCAGGCTGTGCTTGTCCTTGACGTCGATGACCAGGATGTCCTGAGCCTTGACGTCTTCCAGAGCGGCCTTGGCCAGTTCAACCAGCTCTTCGCCGGAAAGGGTGATTTTTTGCTGTGTCATAAAAAACTCATTCAGTTCAATTGGGCGCACGGTACAGCCCGTGCGCCTCGATGTAGGCCAGTACCGCGTCTGGCACCAGAAAACGTACCGACTTACCGCTGGCCAGCAGTTGGCGGATCTGGGTGGCAGACACCGAAAGCGGCGTCTGCCAGACGAATGTAATGTGTCCGCCAGGCCCTTTGAGGGCTTTCGGATCACTGACTGCGCGCGCCGCCAGCAGGTTACGCATGGCGTCCGGCGACTCGCTGTCGGCGTCCGGGCGTTGCAGCACCACGATATGGCAGTGCTCCAGCAACTCTTCCCATCGATGCCAGGTCGGCAGCCCGCAAAAGGCATCCCATCCCAGCAACAGAAACAGCTGGTCATCGGCGGCGAGTTCCGCGCGCATCGATTCCAGCGTGTCGATGGTGTAAGACGGCTTGTCCCGAGACAATTCGCGGTCGTCCACCGTCAATGGCGATACGCCTTGCACAGCGCAGCGGACCATCGCCAGACGGTCCTGCGCCGACACACTGGGCGTGTCGCGATGAGGCGGCCTGGCGCTGGGCGTCAGGCGCAACTCATCGAGTTCAAGCAGCGCGGCGACTTCCAGCGCGCCGCGCAAATGGCCGATATGGACCGGATCGAACGTCCCGCCGAGCATGCCGATGCGTCTGGGTGAGGCAGTGCCTGTGCTCTCGACAGGTGCAGCCTCAGCATTCGCAGCGTTGCCTGCGTGCTGGCGAAGGTCGGCCAAGTCAGGCAGGCCCCTGCCCGCGCAATTGGCGACCGTCGCCCATGACGATGTACTTCTCGCAGGTCAGGCCCTCAAGCCCCACAGGACCACGGGCGTGAATCTTGTCGGTGGAAATGCCGATTTCAGCACCCAGACCATATTCGAAACCGTCGGCAAAGCAGGTAGGCGCGTTGATCATTACCGAGCTGGAGTCGACTTCAGCCATGAAACGGCGGGTCTGAGCCTGGGAATCGGAGATGATCGCATCGCTATGGTGCGAGCCGTAATGGTTGATGTGCTCGATGGCCTGATCCAGACCGGTCACGATACGGATCGACAGGATCGGCGCCAGGTATTCGGTGTGCCAGTCGTCTTCGGTGGCCGGGATCGCCTCGATCAGCTCACGGGTGCGCTCGCAACCGCGCAGCTCGACACCTTTTTCGCGGAACTGGGCGGCCATTTGCGGCAGGAAATCCGCTGCGATGGCCTGGTCGACCAGCAGTGTTTCCATCGCACCGCAGATGCCGTAGCGATAGGTCTTGGCGTTGAATGCAATGCGCTGTGCGGCGGCCAGATCAGCGTGGGCACTGACGTAAACGTGGCAAATGCCGTCAAGGTGCTTGATCACCGGCACCTTGGCCTCACGGCTGACGCGTTCGATCAGACCCTTGCCGCCACGGGGAACGATGACGTCCACGTACTCGGGCATGGTGATCAGGGCACCGACGGCGGCGCGGTCGGTGGTCTCGACAACCTGAACGACTGCAGCGGGCAGACCGGCTTCGTCCAGCCCGCGCTGAATGCAGGCGGCAATGGCGCGATTTGAGTGAATGGCCTCGGAGCCGCCACGCAGAATGGTGGCGTTGCCGGACTTCAGGCACAGGCTGGCGGCGTCGATGGTCACGTTCGGACGCGACTCATAGATGATGCCGACCACGCCCAGCGGAACGCGCATCTTGCCGACCTGGATGCCGGACGGCTGGAAATTCATGTCACGGAGAGTGCCGATGGGGTCCGGCAGACTGGCGACCTGACGCAAACCGGCGATCATGCTGTCGATGCGAGCCGGGGTCAGGGCCAGACGTTCAAGCAGAGCAGCTTCCAGACCATTGGCGCGACCAGCGGCCAGATCCTGTTCATTGGCGGCAGTCAGCTCGTCGCGGGCAGCGTCCAGCGCGGCGGCGGTGGCGGCCAGGGCGCGGTTTTTCTGCGCGGTGCTGGCGCGGCCGATCACGCGCGAAGCTTCGCGGGCGGCGCGACCCAGACGGGTCATGTAGTCAAGAACGGACTCAGTCATGGTCTCAGAGGTCTTGGCAAAGAGGAAAGCGGCCGATTATAGCTGTCGGGCGTGACGAACGACAGCGGCGAGGGGCGGATGGTCGATATAAGCCGGATTTGTTTTAGCAGGCACGCTGATGACGGGACGTCAGTGGGCACGATCAATACCTGTGCACATTTATTTGTAGGAGCGCGCTTGCCCGCGAATGCGATCTGTCTGAACCCCTGAAGCCGTCTGTCAAAACGCTATCGCGGGCAAGCGCGCTCCTACAGTCGATCGAATGCGAAGCACTGTGGGAGTGCCCGAATTGATAACGAAGTGATCGGCATCCCGCCATTCAGCTCCAATTAAGTCCGGGATTGCTATTATCGCCATCCAGTCCATCACGTTGCCCGCCCATGCCCGAACCTTTCCAGCGCGCCCTGCCCGACAGCTTCTTCAACCGAGACGCCCAGACCCTCGCCCGCGACCTGCTGGGCAAAGTGGTGCGTCACAAGGTCGGCGAGTTGTGGCTCTCGGCGCGCATCATAGAGACAGAAGCGTATTACCTCGAGGAAAAAGGCAGCCACGCCTCCCTCGGTTACACAGAAAAACGTAAGGCTTTGTTTCTGGATGGCGGCCACATCTATATGTATTACGCGCGCGGCGGTGACTCCCTGAATTTCAGCGCCGAAGGGCCGGGCAATGCCGTGCTGATCAAATCGGCCTATCCATGGGTCGACGCCTTCTCCGACAAGAACAGCCTGGCGCAGATGCAACTGAACAACCCCGACGCCAGCGGCAACGTGCGCCCGCCGGAGCGGTTGTGTGCGGGGCAGACGCTGCTGTGCAAGGCCCTGGGCCTGAAAGTGCCAATGTGGGACGGCAAGCGTTTCGATCATGAGCAGATTTTTGTCGAAGACGTCCGCCAGAAACCCGCGCAGATCATCCAGACCACTCGCCTGGGCATCCCCTCAGGACGCGACGAGCAACTAATGTATCGCTTCGTCGACGCCACCTACGCCCGGTTCTGCACGCGGAACCCGATACGACGCGGGCAAGTCGAAGGCCGCGATTACTTCATTCTCGAGCAAGGAAACTGAACCATGGGCGCATGGCTCGGCAGCATTACCTCCTGGCTGAGCGCCAACCCGTCCTGGCTGGGCGCAGCGGTCTTCCTGGTGTCATTCCTTGAATGCATGGCGATCGCCGGGATCATTGTCCCAGGCACAGTCGCACTGTTCGCGATCGCAGCGCTGGCGGGCAGTGGAATCCTGCCGCTGAGCGAGGCCTTGCTGTTGGGTTTCCTCGGGGGGCTGCTGGGCGATCTGATTTCCTACTTCCTGGGACGACGTTTCCATCAGAACATTCGGCGTTTGCCGGGGCTGCGCCATCACCCGGAATGGATCGCCGGGGCCGAAACGTATTTCCAGCGCTACGGCATTGCCAGCCTGTTGGTCGGCCGCTTTATCGGCCCGCTGCGCCCGATGCTGCCGATGGTGGCCGGCATGTTCGACATGCCGTTCGTGCGGTTTTTCGTGGTCAGCGTGGTAGCCGCGGCGGGCTGGTCAATGGCCTACATCATGCCGGGGTGGGCGACCGGGGCGGCGATTCGGCTGCCGCTGCCCGAAGGCTTCTGGCCCGAGGCGGCAGTGGTCGGAGCGGGTCTGGCGATCTTGCTGGGCTTAGCCATTCAGAGCAGCGTGCGGGCCAAGCCTTACGCCACCAAACTGATCGCGCTGGCCAGCCTGATCATGCTCGCGGGCATTTTCCTCGGCTGGCCGTACCTGGCACAACTTGACCAGGGCGTGATGACCCTGGTGCAGGAACATCGCAGCGCCACCGCCCAGAATTTCGTCGTGTTGGTCACGGGCCTGGGCGACTTCCAGACACAATTTTGTGCGGCGGCCATGCTGTTGATCGTTCTGGTCGTTACCCGCCAATGGCGCCATGCAATCTTCGCCTGCGCGACCACGCTGGGCGCGGCGATTCTGAACCAGACGATGAAGCACACCTTCGCCCGCGCGCGCCCAGAAGTCCTGGCCGAACCGCTCACGACCTACAGCATGCCCAGCGGTCACGCCTCTGCCTCGTTCGCATTGTTCATGACGCTGGCAGTGCTGGCCGGCCGCGGACAACCCGTAAGGCTGCGTCTGACCTGGCTGTTGTTGGGCGCGATTCCGGCGGCGTCGATCTGTGTGTCGCGGGTGTATCTGGGGGTTCACTGGCCGACCGACGTACTGGCCGGGATGCTGCTGGCGTTCTTCACCTGCGCGGCGAGCCTGGCGTTCGTACAAAACAAGCAATCGCTGCCTGCCCTGCCGCTGCGAGTGTGGTGGTTGCTGTTACCGGCGATCGTTCTGGTACTGGGCGGGTTTGCCGCGCATTCGCTGACCCATGGGTTGATCCGGTACGAGTATTGAGCAAGGCCTTTCCACACAACTGTCTACGGGAGCCCCACCCTGTGGGAGCGAATTCATTCTGGGCGGCATCCCGACGAGACGGCATTTCAGGCGATACATCTGTGTCGGATATACAAACGCCTCGCGAATGAACTCGCTCCCACAGTTGATTCCATGGTGGACCTACGCCTGCATATCCCCCTGCATCTCATCGAGCAGGTCCTGAATGGCGTCAAGCCGCTCCTCGGCGTCGTCGATTTCCAGCAGTTCGATCTTGTCCTCTTCGGCAAACGGCAGCAGGTACGCCAACTGATTGGACAGTGACTGCTGCCCGCTGGCAGTGAGCCCCATGTTCAACGCGGCGACCATCGGGTGCTCCGCCAATGCCGCCAGCAGCGCCACCAGATCGTCGTCCTCCTCCTGCAACGGCTGCTCTTGGGGGTCTTCCAGCCACTCCACTTCGGCGATCAGCAGGTTGTCGCGCAGGGCCTGAGCGTCGGTCACGCGAAAACGCCGTTTACCCACGACACGAATCCCCAACAGGCCGTTGTCCTGCTGTTGAAAGTCGGTGACGATGGCTTCGCAGCCGATCTGCGAGAAACCTTCGGGAACATCGCCCACTTCGCTGCCTTCGGTGATGCACACAACGCCAAAGCCTTCGCCCTGCTTCATGCAGCGGCCAATCATGTCCAGATAGCGCGCCTCGAATATCTGAAGATCGAGCACGCAGCCGGGGAACAGCACAGCGTTCAGCGGAAACAAAGGCAACGACATAAACCCATCCTCAAGCAACCAGAGACACCGCCAGCGGCAGGAACAAGGCCGTGGCGACACCCATCAAACTCATGGCCAGCGCCGCAAAGGCGCCGCACTCTTCACCTTCCTGCAAGGCGGCCGATGTACCCACCGCGTGCGCCGTCAGCCCTAAGGCCATGCCTCGTGCTTCCGGGCTTTGCACACCGGCCAGGGTCAACAGACCGGGGCCGAATATGCCGCCAATGACGCCGGTGATCAACACGAACACCGCCGCCAGTGCTGCCACGCCTCCGATCTGCTCGGCGACCAGCATCGCAATCGGCGAGGTGACGGATTTCGGCGCCATGGTCATCAGGATCATGTGATCGGCGCCGAGCACCCAGCCCAGGCCCACACACAACGCCGTCGCCACGACCCCGCCAATCACCAGCGTAGTCAACACCGGCCAGAACAACTGCCGGATTCGCCGCAGATTCAGATAAAGCGGCACCGCCAGCGCCACCGTCGCCGGGCCCAGCAGAATGCTGAGAATTTCGGTGCTCTTGCGGTATTCGGCGTAATCCAGCCCGCAGATGACCAGCACGCCAATCACTACCAACATTGACACCAGCACGGGCTGGAGGAACACCCAGCGGGTTTTCTCGTACCCCGCCAGCACCATCTGGTAGGCGCCCAGGGTGATCGCGATGCCGAACAGCGGGTGATGAATCACCGACAGCCACGCGCCGTGCCAGTCCAGACTCATGACGGCTCCCGGCGACTGGCCTGCCGATCGATGAGTTTTTGCATCAACCAGCCCGCAAACGTGAGCGAGATCATCAACGACAACACCAGCGACCCTACAATGGCCCAGAAATCGTCAGCGATCTGCCCGGCATAGACCATCACGCCCACCGCAGGCGGCACCAGCAACAGCGGCAGATAACGCAGCAGGCTGCTGGCGGCCAGGCTGACGGGCTCGCTGACTTCGCCGCGGACCATCAGGTAAATCATCAACAGCACCAGGCCAATGATCGGCCCCGGCAATATCGACAGGAATAAATGATTCAGCGCCGTCCCCACCAACTGGAACAGCACCAGCCACGTCAGGCCTCTTAGCAACATAAACAACTCCAGCAAATTCGCGGCGACATTATAAGCACGCAGGCCGTCGGGCTATGGATCGGTATTCGCAAGCCTTGGGGTTCTTGACCAGCCTTGCGGGCCATGCTGATCTTTAGTCGGATTTCATCAGTCCTCTAGGAGCGCGCTTGCCCGCCATAGCGGTCTGTCAATAAAGAATTGCCCTGACGCACAGCAGTCGCGGGCAAGCGCGCTCCTACAGGGGGAAGCAGTGATACCTAACGATAGCGTGAAGCAATAAAAGCGCCGATCGCCGCGCGAGTCTGAAAAAACACCCCATGCACAAGGAGAGTATCGATGCCCTATGTACCTGTTGCAGCGCTCAAGCGTTATGAAGGCAAGGAACTGGGAAGTTCCGACTGGTTACTGATCGACCAGGCGCGTATCAACCTGTTTGCCGAAGCCACCGGCGATTTTCAGTTCATTCACGTCGATCCGGTCAAGGCCGCGCAAACGCCCTTTGGCTCGACCATCGCCCACGGTTTTCTCTCGCTGTCGTTGATCCCCAAGCTCATGGAGTCGCTGCTGGTGATGCCCGAAGGCCTGAAAATGGTCGTCAACTACGGCCTGGATAGCGTGCGCTTCATTCAGCCGGTGAAAGTCGATTCGCGCGTTCGTCTAAAAGTTACGCTCACCGAAGTCATCGAGAAAAAGCCCGGTCAGTGGCTGCTCAAAGCGGTTGCAACGCTTGAAATCGAGGGTCAGGACAAACCTGCCTTCATCGCTGAACCACTTTCCCTCGCCTTCGTGTAACCCCCCTAAAACATGAAACAGTCGTAACAGACTGTTTCATGACGCTTCCCGGCTACGGCATACTCGCTGCGGCTGTGTGAGCGACTCGATACAAGTACGCGAATCTGAGCACGCCGAAACACTCATTTTCGGGATTTACCATGCGCGCGCTTGCCCCTCTGGCCCTTACCCTTCTGATTACCGCTTGTGGTGATGGCGAGTCGCTGTTGCCGCCAGATGCACGCCTGCCCGATGGCGGCCGTTACCGTGGCGACGTGGTCAACGGTGTCCTGCAAGGCAAGGGACGCATCGATTATCCCAATGGAAGCTGGTACGCCGGGGATTTCAGCAAGGGTCAGTGGAACGGCCAGGGCGAGTGGCATGCCAGCAATGGCGACGTCTATAAAGGCAGCTTCCAGGATGGCCTGTTCCACGGCCAGGGCTCGCTGACCACCGCCGCCGGGACCTATGTCGGCGGCTACAAACTGGGCCGGCGCGACGGCGAAGGCACGCTCAAAGAGCACGGCATGAGCTACCGCGGCGAGTTCAAGGCCGACCTCTACGATGGCCTCGGTCATCTACAACTCGAAGACGGCAGCGAGTATCAGGGCCAGTTCGCCCACGGCAAACCCAACGGTGAAGGCCAGCGCAGCGACGCGGCGGGCAATCAGTTCAGCGGCAAGTTCGTCGACGGCCAGCTGCAGGGCGTCGGTAACTTCAACAGCGCCGATGGCGACCAGTACGTCGGCGGCTTTCATGACAATCAGTTGAACGGTCGCGGTCGTTACGAAAACGCCGATGGTGATGTCTGGTCCGGCCAGTTCAAGGACGGCGCCTTCACCGGCAAGGGCGAGTTGATCGGCTCGGACGGCACCAGTTATCAAGGCCAGTTCCGCAACTGGCGCTTTGCCGGTGAAGGCCGCCTGAGATTGCCGGACGGCAGCACCTACGTCGGCCGCTTCGACAACGACAACTATCAAGGCATGGGCGTGTTGACCTCGGCTGACGGCAGCGTGCAGAGCGGCACCTGGTCAAACGGCCAACGCGTGCGCGACGCCATGGGCAAATTGTTGCCAGACCCGCTGGAAGTCGGCCTGCTTGCCCAAGGCCCGCTGCTGGAGAAGGCACTCGCGGCCGTGCCGGCGTCCACCCCTACCACCGAGCTGTACACCCTGGTGGTAGGTGGCGACGGCAAGCAAAGCGTCTTTTTGCGCGAGGCCGATTACGTCAACAAGCTGCTGGCGACGCGTTTCGGCGCGCTGGGGCAGATCACCCTGGTCAACCACCGCGATCACATGACCGACCGCCCGCTGGCCACCCGCGAGAACATCAGCCGCGCCGTGCAAACCCTCGCTCAGCGCAGCGGCCCGGAAGACCTGATCTTCATCTACCTCACCAGCCACGGCACCCACGAGCACGAACTGGTGCTCGATCAGTCACGTCTTGAGCTGTCCGACCTGCCTGCCAACGAGATGGCCGGGGTGCTGGCGCCGCTGAAGAATCGCGACAAGATCGTGGTGATTTCCGCCTGTTATTCCGGCGGTTTCATCCCGGCGATCAAAGACGAAAAAACCATGATCATCACCGCTTCGCGAGAAGACCGGGTGTCCTTCGGCTGCTCCGAAGAGGCGGACTTCACCTATTTCGGCGAGGCCCTCTTCGGCAAGGCGCTGGTGGAGACCGACGATTTGCAACAGGCCTTCGAGAGCGCCAAGACCATCGTTGCCCAGCGGGAAATCGAGGAAAACTTCGAGGCCTCCGAACCGCAGATCTGGGCGCCCAAAGGCGTGATTGCCCACTGGCAGAAGCTGCGCAAAAGCCAGGCCGAGCGCGCGCTGAATACCGTCAAACGCTAACGGCGTCATGCCTCAAATGAAGAATTTCAGAGTTTTGTGAAACCAGCCTGCTCGCCGGACAGTCTGTTGCGTTAGAGCGCCTATGCTTGTGTCGTATCAAGGGAGAAAGACCATGTACTTGACGCCGCAACACATCCTGCTTGCCGGAGCCACGGGTTTGACGGGTGAGCATCTGCTCGATCGCCTGCTCAACGAACCCACCGTCAGCCGTGTATTGGCCCCCAGCCGCCGTCCGCTGGCCGAACACCCTCATCTGGAAAATCCGGTGGGCGATTTCACCTCGCTGCTCGCCCAACTCGGCGGTCGCGTGGACATCGCCTTTTGCTGTCTGGGCAGCACGATCAAACAGGCTGGCTCTGAGGACGCCTTTCGCGCCGTCGACATGGACATGGTCGTGGCCTTCGGCAAACGCGCTCGCGAGCTGGGTGCACGGCATCTGTTGGTGCTCAGCGCAGTCAACGCTGACCCGGAATCGAGCATCTTCTACAGCCGCGTCAAAGGCGAAATGGAAGCCGCGCTCAAGGACCAGAACTGGCCCCAATTGACGATTGCCCGCCCTTCATTGTTGATTGGCGAGCGTCAGGATCAGCGCCTGGTCGAACAACTGGCCGCGCCCATCGCCAAACTGATCCCTGGCAAATACGGCGGCATCGAGGCCTGCCAGCTGGCACGGGCGCTGTGGCGTCTGGCGCTGGAAGAGCAGGATGGGGTGCGGGTGGTGGAGTCGGATGAGTTGCGACGGCTGGGGAAATAACAACGTACGGTTAGCACACTACCTGTGGGAGCGAATTCATTCGCGAGGGGCCGGTACATCCGAGAGAGATTCACAAGGATGTCAAACCGTCTCGCGAATGAATTCGCTCCCACAGCTCCCACAGGTCATCCACAGGCCAGCGGCGCCACTACATCCCACCCGTCGCCTGAAACCCCACGCCCAACGCCGTCAGGATCGATAACGGCAGCAGCACCGTGTCCAACAACGCGCTGCCCGGCAAGTCCAGCATCGGGTATTTCGGGGCCTCGGCGCCAAAGCGATCCTTCTCGCAGCACCCGCCCTGAATCGCATAGAGATCCAGCCGAGTCCCGGAATAGACCACCGGCGCGCCCGGCTGATTGGCGTCCAGCGTGCGCACGGTGGAGCAACCAGTGGCCAGTAACAGGCCGAGGGTGAGGACAAACAGCTTCTTATTCATCGGCGCCGAAATGATGCTCGCCCCAACGCGGCAGCATGTCCTGAGGGATGTTCAGCAGGTTGAGAATCCGAGCCACGACAAAATCCACCAGATCATCGATGGTCTGCGGCTGGTGATAAAAGCCCGGCGAGGCCGGAAGAATCACCGCGCCCATGTTCGACAGCTTGAGCATGTTCTCCAGATGAATGCTGGAAAACGGCGCTTCGCGAGGCACCAGGATCAACTGACGACGCTCCTTGAGGGTCACATCGGCGGCGCGTTCGATCAGGTTGTTGCAGGCGCCGGTGGCAATGGCCGACAAGGTGCCGGTCGAGCACGGCACCACCACCATCGCAGCGGGCGAACCCGAGCCTGAGGCCACGGGCGACATCCAGTCTTCCTTGCCGTAGACGCGAATCTGGCCATCGGCCGCGCCGGTGTATTCGGTCAGAAACGCTTGCATCATCTGCGGCTTGGGCGGCAGGGTGACGTCAGTTTCAGTCGCCATCACCAACTGCGCGGCCTTGGAAATCAGAAAGTGCACTTCCCGATCCTCCCGCACCAGACAGTCCAGCAGGCGCAGACCGTACTGTGCGCCGGAGGCGCCGGTCATCGCCAGGGTGATGCGTTCCGGCCCACTCATTTCAGCGCCTCGGCCAGCTTGCCGTGCAGGCCGCCGAAGCCGCCGTTACTCATGATCACCACGTGAGTGCCGGGCTGGGCCTGGCTTTTCACGCGTTCGATGATGGCGTCCAGCGAGTCGCAGACGATCGACGGGGTTTTGCACAGCGCGGCGGTCGCGGCCAGGTCCCAACCCAGATTGGCCGGTGCGTACCAGACCACTTGATCGGCTTGATCGACACTCTCCGGCAAGCCATCGCGGTGCGCGCCGAGCTTCATGGAATTTGAACGCGGCTCGACGATGGCGATGATCGGCGAGTCGCCCACCTTCTTGCGCAAGCCGTCCAGCGTGGTGGCGATCGCGGTCGGGTGGTGAGCGAAGTCGTCATAAATGGTGATGCCGCGCACCTCGGCGACTTTCTCCATACGACGCTTCACGCTCTTGAACGCGCTCAGGGCTTCAACGCCCTGCTGTGGCACGACACCGACATGGCGCGCGGCTGCCAAAGTGGCCAAGGCGTTGGCGACGTTGTGTTGACCGGTCATGCCCCAATCGACCACGCCTTGCACAACGCCCTCGAACAGCACTTCGAATTTCGAACCATCTTCGCTCAGCAGCCTGGCTTGCCACTGGCCGCCCTGCCCTGTGGTTTGCACAGGCGTCCAGCAGCCCATTTGAATCACGCGCTCCAGGGCAGGCTCGGTGGTCGGGTGAATGACTAGGCCTTCGCTCGGAATGGTGCGTACCAGATGGTGAAATTGCCGCTCGATGGCAGGCAGATCCGGGAAGATGTCGGCGTGATCGAACTCAAGGTTATTGAGGATCGCGGTGCGTGGGCCGTAGTGAACGAATTTCGAACGCTTGTCGAAGAAGGCGCTGTCATATTCGTCGGCCTCGACCACGAAAAACGGCGTATCGCCCAAGCGGGCAGACACGGCAAAATTCTGCGGCACGCCACCGATCAGGAAACCTGGCGCCATACCGGCGTGTTCCAGCACCCAAGCCAGCATGCTGCTGGTGGTGGTCTTGCCGTGGGTCCCGGCAACCGCCAGCACCCAGCGACCGCGCAACACGTGATCGGCCAGCCACTGCGGGCCGGAAACGTACGGCAGGTCCTTGTTCAGGACGTATTCGACAGCCGGGTTGCCCCGCGACATGGCATTGCCGACCACCACCAGATCGGGAGCCGGATCCAGGTGCGAAGGGTCGTACCCTTGCATCAACTCGATGCCCTGCGCCTGGAGCTGAGTGCTCATCGGCGGGTAGACATTGGCGTCGGAGCCCGTGACCTTATGCCCCAAATCCTTGGCGAGAACCGCCAGCGAACCCATGAACGTGCCGCAAATACCCAGAATATGAATGTGCATGACTAACCTCTTAAAACATTCGCGCAGGTTAGCTTAGAAGGAGGGCAGTGCGCACGGGGCAATTGAATCGCAAGTTGATCATCGCCGAACACGGTTCTGTGGGAGCGAATTGTGGTGCGCCTGGGCTATCGGGAGATCCCGTGCTTGCGCAGCTTTCTATATAAGGTATTGCGACTGACCCCCAGCGCCTGCGCCGCGTGGGTCATGTGCCACCTGTGAGCCTCAAGAACTGCCACCAGCGCCGACCGCTCGGCACAATCCAGCGGGGAATCAGGCGCTTCGGGGGTTTCCGCTTTTTGCACAACGCCCTGACGAATCATTTGCGGCAGATCACCCAGGCAGATCCGATCCGCCTCACACAACGCGGCCAACGTCCTCAGCACATGACGCATTTGCCGAACGTTGCCCGGCCAGTTGAAACCCAGTAACAGCTGCCTGGCATCCGGCTCAATCACCACCGGATAGCCACCGGCTTCTTCCTGCAGCAAAAAGTCCAGCAACTGCGACTTGTCGCTGCGTTCACGCAGCGCTGGCAGCGCGACCTCCAGGCCGTTGAGCCGGTAATAAAGATCCTCGCGGAAGCTGCCATCTTCCACGCGGCCCAAGAGATTACGGTGTGTCGCGCTGATGATGCGTACATCCACCGCCTGCGGTTCTCCGCCGATCGGCACCACCATACGTTCCTCCAACACCCGCAGCAAACGGGTCTGCAACGCTACCGGCATGTCGCCAATTTCATCGAGGAAGAGTGTCCCGCCGTCAGCCTGTTGCAGCTTGCCGCGCATGCCTTCCTTGCGCGCGCCGGTGAAACTGCCGCCGCGATAGCCGAACAATTCGCTTTCGATCAGGCTCTCCGGGATGGCCGCGCAGTTCAACGCCACGAATGGCCGAGCCGCGCGCTGACTGGCCTGATGCACGGCCTTGGCGAACGCTTCTTTCCCCGAGCCCGTTTCACCATTGACCAGCAACGGCACGTCCCGCTCAAACACCTTCAAGGCGCGGCGGAAATCGCTTTGCAACGCGGGGTCGCCCAGGCAAATGCCACTCAAAGCAGGCTGCGCAGCGACTTTGGCGCCAACAGGTGTTGAAAGGGTTTTCAGCCCGGCTCGCGATTGCCCACGCAGCACCGCGAAAAATCCGCGACCATCACGGGTGCGCAATGGCCAGCTGGCAGCAGCATCCGGCGCTGCGCGGCTCATCAGGTCATCCAGCGAGCAGTCGAACAACGACGCCACAGGCTGGCCCACCAGATCGGCACGGTTCAGGCTCAGCAGATTCAACGCGCTTTGATTCAGCGCACTGACTCGACCCTCGCCATCGAAGGCCAACAACCCTTCGCTGAACAGGCCGACCGAGCCAGCCTGCAGGTGAAAGCGCAGCAGCCACTGATCGTCGAAATGGCGCAGGAAGTAATTGCTTTCAATCATCTTCGCCGAGAGGTTGACCAGCGCCATGGTGTGAAACTGGCTCTGGCGTGACACATCGTGCCGGGCCGAGGAAACATCGAGTACGGCAAGCAGGTCGCCATGCGGGTCGAACACCGGGCTGGCCGAACAGGTGAGCCCGGTGTGCCGACCGCGGAAGTGTTCGTCACGATGAATGGTCACCGACTGACGTTCGACCAGGCAGGTGCCGATGCCGTTGGTGCCTTCCCGCGACTCACTCCAGTCGGCGCCGAGCCACAGACCGGCGCGCTCGAAAATCCGGCGTTCGCCAGGCTCGGTGACGCAATTGAGGATCACCCCGCGATCATCGGTCAGCAGCACGGCATGCCCACCGGAAAGCTGCTGATGCAGGCTGTTCATTTCACCGCCCGCGATGCTCAGCACCTGCTGCAGCCGCTCGCGGCTCTCCAGCACCCGCGCGTGTTCGAGCACGGTCGGCGCCATGGGTTGGGCGGGGTCGAGGTGGTAGTCCTCAAGGCAACGCGTCCACGAGCGGGCGATGGACGGGTCGGCGCCTGGGCCGTAGCGATGATGGGCCTTGCCTTGAGCCACGGTGAGAACCTGTTGGGCGTGTCGAGTCAGGTGATTGCTGGGCACTTTTTATTTTTCCCCTGCTGCGTTGGCGACCAGCATCCTCCTCGCCTTGTTGCATTGCAATGCTTCCAAAGGTGCGGCTCGGTGAGCTGTGCCACTTTCGATACAAACTGTCACCCTGACTGCCCCGCATCTGGCACAAGGACATCGGCCAAGCGTCTGAAATATCGGCAAAACCCTTATAACCGGGCACCACACGGCAGTGGCCCGCGCTTTGCTCTACGCTTTAACCAAGCGCCGCGACCTGTGCAGCCGTGCGTTATCCCCACACAATCACAAGAGCAAGGAGATATTCACCATGCGTTATGCCCATCCCGGTACTGAAGGCTCAATCGTTACCTTCAAGTCCCAATACGGCAACTACATCGGTGGCGAGTTCGTGCCGCCGGTCAAAGGCCAATACTTCGAAAACACCTCGCCTATCACCGGCAAGCTGATCGCAACCTTTCCTCGCTCCACTGCCGAAGACATCGATAAAGCCCTGGACGCCGCCCACGCCGCTGCCGATGCGTGGGGCAAGACCTCCGTTCAGGAACGCTCGCTGACCCTGCTGAAAATCGCCGACCGCATCGAGCAGAATCTCGAACTGCTGGCCGTGACCGAAACCTGGGACAACGGCAAGGCCGTGCGCGAAACCCTCAACGCCGACATCCCGCTGGCGGTCGACCACTTCCGTTATTTCGCAGGCGTGCTGCGTGCCCAGGAAGGCACCGCCGCTGAAATCGACGGCAACACCGTGGCGTACCACATTCACGAGCCGCTGGGCGTGGTCGGCCAGATCATTCCGTGGAACTTCCCGCTGCTGATGGCTGCCTGGAAACTCGCGCCTGCCCTGGCCGCCGGTAACTGCATCGTGCTCAAACCGGCCGAGCAAACCCCGCTGGGCATCGCGGTGCTGATGGAGCTGATCGGCGACCTGCTGCCAAAAGGCGTGCTGAACGTCGTGCAAGGTTACGGCCGTGAAGCCGGTGAGGCCCTGGCCAGCAGCAAGCGCATCGCCAAGATCGCCTTTACCGGATCGACCCCGGTGGGCTCGCACATCATGAAACTGGCGGCCGACAGCATCATACCGTCCACCGTGGAGCTGGGCGGCAAGTCGCCGAACATCTACTTCGAAGACGTGATGAGTGCAGAACCCGAGTTCATCGACAAAGCCGCTGAAGGCGTGGTGCTGGCGTTCTTCAACCAGGGCGAAGTCTGCACCTGCCCTTCGCGCTGCCTGGTTCAGGAATCGATCTACCCGCAGTTCATGGAAGCGGTGATGAAGAAGGTCCTGAAGATCAAACGCGGCGACCCGCTGGACACCGAGACCATGGTCGGCGCTCAGGCTTCGCAGCAGCAGTTCGACAAGATCCTTTCCTACCTCGACATCGCTCAGGGCGAGGGTGCCGAGCTGCTGACCGGCGGCAAGGTCGAGAAAATGGAAGGCTCGTTGGCGACCGGCTACTACATCCAGCCGACGTTGCTCAAAGGCAACAACAAGATGCGCGTGTTCCAGGAGGAAATCTTTGGCCCGGTGGTCAGCGTGACCACCTTCAAGGATGAAGCCGAAGCCGTGGCCATTGCCAACGACACCGAGTTTGGTCTGGGCGCTGGCGTGTGGACCCGCGACATCAACCGCGCCTACCGCGTGGGCCGCGCCATCAAGGCCGGTCGCGTGTGGACCAACTGCTACCACCTGTACCCGGCGCACGCTGCATTCGGTGGTTACAAAAAATCCGGCGTCGGCCGCGAAACCCACAAGGTTGCGCTCGAGCATTACCAACAGACCAAAAACCTGCTGGTGAGCTACGACATCAACCCGCTGGGCTTCTTCTGATTCAGCGATAGCGCGTCAAATGACGGCCTCCTCGGAGGCCGTTTTTGTTACGCCGCACATCACTCCCCTGTGGGAGCGAATTTATTCGCGATGCGGTTGTTGAACGATGAAGATGTATTGCCCCTACCCGCCTCTTCGCGAGTAAATTCGCTCCCACAGAGGCCCTTCAGGATGACCAGTCCCGCTTTTGGATTGCGCTTTCTAAACCGCTTAGGCACAGTCGAAATCGTCTGCCCCCGTGCCAGGCGCGTCCTCCCCCTTTCATGCATTTCCCAATGAAGCTGAGGCCCAACCATGCGGATCATCCAAGCCACCCTGGAGCACCTGGACCTATTGACCCCGCTGTTCGTCAAATACCGCGAGTTCTACGGCGAACTGCCCTTTCCTGACTCCTCCCGCAAGTTTCTGGAGAAACGCCTGAGCCGCGAAGAGTCGGTCATTTATCTCGCGCTGCCGGACGATGACGACGGCAAGCTACTTGGCTTTTGTCAGCTCTACCCCAGCTATTCCTCCCTGTCGCTCAAGCGCGTGTGGATCCTTAACGATATCTACGTCGCCGAAGACGCGCGCCGTCAGTTGGTGGCCGATCACCTGATGCAAACAGCCAAGAAGATGGCCCGCGAAACCCAGGCCGTGCGCATGCGCGTATCCACCAGCGCCAACAACGAAGTGGCGCAAAAGGTGTACGAGTCGATCGGTTTCAAAGAAGACACGCAGTTCAAGAACTACACCTTGCCGATTAATTGAGTCGATTCCCGGACTTGTAGGAGCGCGCTTGCCCGCGATGGGCTGTCAGGCGACATCGCAGCGGTGGGTCGAATGCCATTGCGGGCACGCTCGCTCCTACAGGGCCTCATATCCCATCACTACCAAATGTTTCAATCTGCACACAGACCTCGGCAACATCCCGTTTCTTGCCTCTATAATGCGGCCCCAATCAGCAGTACTTATCGACCCCGCACGTGACCCGGCACGGGTCTCTCAATCAGGTGCCGTACATGGATTTCAACCCGATCGACCTCATCCTTCACCTCGACGTCTACCTCGACATGCTGGTGACCCACTACGGCACCTGGGTCTACGCGATCCTCTTCCTGGTGATTTTCTGTGAGACGGGGCTGGTCGTAACACCTTTCCTGCCGGGCGATTCCCTGCTGTTCATCGCCGGCGCGGTGGCCGCTGGCGGCGCCTTGGACCCTGTGCTGCTGGCCTGCCTGCTGATGGCCGCGGCGATCATCGGCGACAGCACCAACTACGTCATTGGCCGCACGGTTGGCGACAGGCTGTTCAAGAATCCCGACTCGAAGATCTTCCGTCGCGACTATCTGGCCAAAACTCACGAATTCTACGAACGCCATGGCGGCAAGACGGTGACCCTGGCGCGCTTCCTGCCGATCATCCGCACCTTCGCCCCGTTCGTGGCGGGCCTGGGCAAGATGCACTATTTCCGTTTCCTGGGTTTCAGCGTATTGGGCTCGATCCTCTGGGTCGGCAGCCTCGTCACGCTGGGTTACTTCTTCGGTAACATCCCGTTCATCAAGAAGAACCTCACCCTGCTGGTGCTGGCGATCATCCTGCTGTCGCTGCTGCCGATGATCATCGGTCTGGTGCGCGGCCGGATGGGCCGTTCTGCCGCTGCTCGCTGAGTCATGTGGTCGCTCGGCGACTGGCTCAAACGTCGCACGCTGGCGCGCAACCCTGTCGACCCTGAAATCTGGGAGCGGGTGCGCCAGCGCCTGCCGATGCTCGACGGCCTCAGCGACGGAGAGGATCGCCACCTGCGCGACAGCTGCGTGTTGTTCCTGCGGGCCAAGCACCTGACAGCGCTGGAAGGCGTCGCGCTGGACGATGAATCGCGCCTGTTCCTCGCCGCGCAAGCCCAGTTGCCGTTGCTGGCCCTGGGCGATTTGAACTGGTATCAGGGCTTTCACGAAATCATCCTCTATGGCGATGATTTCATCAGCCCGCAACGGCATCGCGACGCCAGCGGTATCGAGCACGAATGGGATGGCGAACACAGCGGCGAAGCCTGGTTGCAAGGGCCGGTGATCCTTGCCTGGCCCGGTGTGTTGTCCAGTGGCGGCTGGGAAGCCTACAACCTGGTGATCCACGAACTGGCGCACAAACTCGACATGCTCAATGGCGACGCCAACGGCCTGCCGCCGCTGCATCGCGACATGCGCATCGCCGACTGGGCCAGCGCCATGCAGGGCGCGTTCGACGACATGAACCGCCAGCTGGATGCCGACCCCGACGCCGAAACCGCCATCGACCCGTATGCCGCAGAGAACCCGGCTGAGTTCTTTGCCGTCACCAGCGAGTACTTCTTCAGCGCCCCGGATTTGCTGGTCGAGGCGTATCCGGCCGTCTATGAGCAGCTCAAGGCGTTCTATCGACAGGACCCTCTGGCGCGCCTCGTGGCACTTCAAGAGCAAAACCCGGTCTATCAGGCTCAACACGACGCTCGGGACTGATCGGTGTACATGGTATCCGTTACCAAATATGCCTATAATCCGGGCCACTTTTTGGCGTCGTACGCCAGATTCTGAATGGTCAACCAAGGGGGCAAAGCCCAATGAGCTACAGCAAGATTCCGGCCGGCAAAGACCTGCCGAACGACATCTACGTCGCAATCGAAATCCCGGCCAACCACGCGCCGATCAAGTACGAAATCGACAAAGATAGCGACTGCCTGTTCGTTGACCGTTTCATGGCCACCCCGATGTTCTACCCGGCCAACTACGGTTTCATCCCTAACACCCTGGCCGACGACGGTGACCCCCTCGACGTGCTGGTCGTGACCCCGTACCCGGTGGCGCCAGGCTCGGTCATCCGCGCCCGTCCAGTCGGCGTGCTGAACATGACCGACGACGGCGGCGGCGATGCCAAAGTCATCGCAGTTCCTCACGACAAGCTGTCCCAGCTGTACGTCGACGTGAAGGAATACACCGACCTGCCACCGCTGCTGATCCAGCAGATCGAGCACTTCTTCGCGAACTACAAAGATCTCGAAAAAGGCAAATGGGTCAAGATCGAAGGCTGGGCTGGCGCAGACGCCGCTCGCGAAGCCATCACCAAATCGGTCGCTGCCTACAAAGGTTGATCCGGTTCGCTGCCTGCGAAGCGCTTGCTGCTTCGCAGGTGGCCTCCACGCTCCCCTCCTCTCTTTTCGCTTTTTTTTGCGCACCGGATGTTTAAAACGGCAGCGCATCAAACATGCTGTTTATCGCGACACATCCCCTTACCTCTTCTCACAACAATTAATTAACGCCTGTTCCATTCTTCTCGCGCTAATTGATTATCTGCGTTCGCAATCCCTCAAAACGCCGAGCTGCCTTGCTTGCCGGGCACTGTTGATCAAACTTCAACAATCAAGGAAAGCCCCTACAAAAACACTCGAACGTCGTCATCCTTCTCCCCCGTAACAAACTTGATCCCCCGCGCATTTGAACACTTCGTTCATTTAAACGAAGTTGAACCACACGTAAACTTCGGCCCATGAATACATCAGGTGATCGACTACGCGTCCTTCTGCGAGAGTGCCATCTCTCCGCAACAGACTTCGCCGCCAACCGCAAGGTAACGCCGCAACACGTGAACAACTGGTTCAAACGCGGCATCCCCATGGCGCGTATGGAAGAAGTCGCCGAACTGCTGAGCGTCAATGTCCGCTGGCTGCGCAGCGGCGAGGGCCCCAAGCACCCCGGAGAAGGCCGCGACAAACACAGTGTGGACAGCACCCCCCGATCGCGAAGCGAACGCACAAGCGCCCGCGAAGAACTGGATATGCCGCTCTACACCGAACTGCAAACCCAAAACCCGGGCAAAACCGCCGTCGGCGAAGCGCCCAGCCAGAAGGTGCGCCTGGCCCGGCGCGTGCTCGAGGCCATGGACGTGGAGCCACACAATGCCATCTGCGTGGCCATGGTCGGCAACAGCATGGCCGACAAGATCCAGGACGGCTCGCTGATCGGCGTCGACCGCGGCCGCGTGAACGTCATCGACGGCGAAATGTACGCCCTCGAACACGACGGCATGCTGCGTGTGAAATACCTCTATCGCCTGCCGGGCGGCGGTTTGCGCCTGCGCAGCCACAACGCGGGCGAGTACCCCGACGAGATCTTCAGCGCCGAACAGATCCAGCAGCAACATATCCAGGTGCTGGGATGGATCTTCTGGTGGTCGACCCTCAACAACCGCCGCCATCCCGCGACAATGCCCTGATTCATAAGGAAAAAGACAAATGGCAATGCATCAAGACTGGGCAGACCCGGCGAGAGTGAGTATCCTGCACGCCTTCGTTTCAACGCCCCTTGGCTACCCGCCGATGGGTGATCGACCCGGTAACGTCTTCGCGACCTGCCTGGTCTGCCTGACAAGCGCCTGCCTGCAGCGCGCACTTTTGCGGATGGGTGCGGTTAGCCAAAAACTAGCCAAGCCTGTCACCGAGAAGCCGGCCACAAGCCGGCTTTTTAACTTCCCCTAAAACGACACCCAATACGCGCTTCACAACACAGCGGCGTGAACCTGCGCCCAGAAAACCGGACATCAATGGATTGAGCGCCCGATATAACTTTCCATACAGGGAGTTTCCCCATGAGCTATCGCAACAAGACCTATATCGCTTTCGCCAGCGAAGACATCAATTGCTATCGATTGATGACCGCCTGGAAAGAACACGAATATATCGACTTCAACTTCTATAACGCCCATGACTTGTTCATTGCCCGCGACACCAGTACGCCCGAGACGATAAAACGCAACTTGCGCGAACGGTTGAAAAACGCCAAACAAATCATTCTGCTCGGCAGCCCCGACTGCAGACGCAAGGGCGGCGACGGAGACTCATTTCTGGCGTATGAAATTGAAGTCATCCTCGAACTCGACTTGCCCATCGTGATCGCCAATCTCTGCCAGACCCGCACGATCGTCAACGCCAACATTCCCAAGCCGATCATCGACGCCAGTCACTTCACCGCGTCTGTCTCCTTCCAGCCGAAGATCATCCAGCACGCCCTCGACAACTACGCCAGCAGCTACGCAGGAAGCGACAAGCGAGGCAGTCATCAGTACGGCGACAAGACCTACACGAGCCTGGGCCTGTGAAAGCCATCCTTCAGGACATGAAGACTTGGCGCTTTTGGCGCCACTTCCTGATGACGCTGCTTGCCTGTCTGGGCGCGCTGTCCACAGCCATGCAAACATTCAACGCCGCCAACCCCGACAGCCATCTGCTGGAGGGGTATGGCGTGCTGGCGGGAATCATCGTGTTATCGGCGTTCGGCGCGATCATCTGGTCGTGGCCACGACCGATTGCGGAAGACTACAACGCGCCGAAAACGCGAATCAGCATCGTCCCCGGCAACATCCTCGAAGAAACCGGGCATCTGGTCATCGGCATCAATGACACTTTCGACACCGAAACCCCGAACATCATCGCCACCTCCAGCCTGCAAGGTCAGGCGCTGCAGGTGCTGTATGGCGGCGACCTCAAGCAGCTCGATGCGCATCTGGATCAGGCGCTGGCCAACAAACCGGTCATCGGTACGCTGGTCAAGGCGGGAAAACAGGCGCAGTACGGCGTGGGCTCGGTGGCGACGGTCAAGCATGCCCATCGCCTGATCTTCTTCCTCGCCTACTGCAAACTGGACGCCCTCAACGTCGCGCGCTCCACGCCCGACAAAGTGTGGAAAAGCCTGCTGGCGCTGTGGGCCGAAGTCTCGATACGGGCCAATGGCGGGACGGTTTCGATCCCGGTCATCGGCGGCGGCCAGGCGCGTCTCTCGAACCTGTTGCCTGCGCAAGACGCCATTCGCTTCACGCTGCTGTCGTTCATGTTCGCCTCACGAGGCTCGAAAATCTGCGACGAGTTGCGCATCGTCGTGCGCCCCGATGACTACAACCGCCTGGACCGGCTGGAATTGCAGTCGTTTCTGTCGTCGCTGAGGTCCTCATGAGCCAGAAAACCAGCATCGACCTGCCCGACAACCACAGCTGCGCCTTCTGCGCGTACCTTAAAGGCGAGCGGCCCTACACCATCCTGTCGCGAACCGCCGACACCGCAACCTTCGTCACCCGCGAACAACGCGGCCACCCGCATCTGCTGGTGCTGCCCCTGCGGCACATGCCCTCGTTGCTGGAAATGACCGAGCACGAAATCGCCGCCGTCGCCATCGAAGTGCGCAACGCCGCCATCCTGATCGAAGAGGCCTACGCCAAACCCGGCATCGCCGTGTGGCAGAACAACGGCGTGCCGGCCGGCCAGGCCATCAGCCACGTGCACTTTCACGTCGCCGGCACATTGCCTGGCGGAGGCACCGATTTTGGCGAAGTGCGCGAGCTGTCAGTGGCCGAGACCGACGAAATTGCCCAGAGGCTGTTGAGCCATCGGCGGCTTTAACCCATGCCTCAACTGGCAAATAGCTCAACAGGCTTACCCGACGAACGGTACGGTGCTACCATCCGCGCCACTACGCAGCACCTCAATGGAACGAACATTCAAAGCAAGGAGTAAACGATGCGCGCTATCGGTAATTTTCTGTGGTTCATCCTCGGCGGAATCTTCATGGGCCTGGCCTGGTGGCTCGTCGGGATCATCGCTTTTGTCACCATCATCGGCATCCCGTGGGGCAGAGCCTGTTTCGTGATCGGCCAGTTCTCCTTCTTCCCCTTCGGCAAAGAAGCCATCAGCCGCAAAGAACTGCACCAGAAAGACGACATCGGCACCGGCGGCCTTGGCCTGCTGGGCAACATCGTCTGGTTCATCTTCGGCGGTTTCTGGCTGGCGCTTGGGCACGTAATGTCCGCGCTCCTGTGCTTCATCACCATCATCGGCATCCCGTTCGGGATTCAACACCTGAAACTGGCCGGCGTCGCACTGGCACCGATCGGCAAGACCATCGTGGCCAAAGAAGTGGCGGAAATGGCGAGGAAGGCGAATGCCGAGGAGTCGGTGAGGGCTTTGCGGGCTAACGCGTAACGCTCAGCCGCCCACTGATACTCGCCTGTTGCAAGGGCGGGCGAGCACCTCCCTCGGTTTGAAGTGACAAGGACCGAGCCTCGCGCCTTTTTGATAGCTGACCACGTCTCCAGTCAAATACCCGTCAAACAAAAATCGCGGAGCCAAGGGCCTCAAGAAGCCCTATTCAGGGCCTTGGGAGCTACAGACTGATGAGACAAAAGACGTCCCAGTCAAATACCAGTCAAATACACCGTGTCTTAGGCCCAGTAGGGTAAATAGCGCGAGGTTTTATTTGACTGGCCTTCTTCATAGGGCTTGATCACTTCTGCTTCCTTCGCATCACGAATGATCCGGGAAGCCATCGCACTGTTCTTGGCATCGATGCCAAACCGCTCGCGGAGCGTCGTGTTGGTCATAGGGTCACGAAGCACATATCGCAGGCAAGCATGCAGATAGCAGGCATAAACCCGCTCCTGTCTGTCCATATCTTTAAGGGCCCTGTGAGCGAAGAGAACGACCCGTAACGACCCTACAGGCCGCTCCCAGCGAGGTGGCGGTAACTGGAAGAGTTCTGTCTCGGAAACCACCTTGTCCACACCGCTGCCACGTTCCTCGCAGATACCTACCCGGCGCATGAACGAGGTTCTGGTCCGCGGGCAAGGGCAGTCCCAACAGCTGGATGTACGCAGATAGTCAAGGAGGGCCAGGGCCTCAGCAGCATCCAGATTGCTCGCAGCTGACAGCTCCTCAAAGGGTGTTTGGTCAAATACTCTCCAAAGTGCTCGCTCCTGCTCAGGGAAGTCTTTGAGGGGCTTCTTATTCGAACCGATCCGTATCAGTTCACGGCCTTCGAACGTCGTTGGCTTTCCATAGGCACTCGGGATTTCAAGCAAAACCAGAGGATTACCGTCGACTGCAAAGGTATGGAATCGAAAATGAAGGCGTGGGCTCAAAAGACTATTTCCTGCGGGTCCGCGTTGTTGTGCTTGAACTCTAGCCAAGGTGTTTCGGCTGGGAGCTTACACAACTCTCGGACAAGGCTGGCAAGGTAGTCAGCGTTGCGCTCAAGGGTCATAAGCCGCCCCAATGCTCGTTCTGGCCACTGACCGCTGCAGTGCTCAAAGCGATGCAACCAACCTCAACTTGTTTGAAGTCGTCAGACAGCCCATCGGCCACGCTCAAAATGAAATTTGTTAGATCCTGCTGATTCACACGAAGGTCCTTCTGAACGAGCAGAACACAAGAAGGGCTTCCTTCGAACATGAAATTGGGGCCGCCTTGCGTTGGTTGCGTTTCGGGTGTCAGAACCTTAACCGGTCAGCGCTGCGAGGACCAGCGAGCTGTCTGGGCTTGTGTTGCCAAATTTACCCATTTGCAACGACACCCAAACCGCCACTACGACCAAAGACCCCCACCCCCGCCCCCTAAAGAACCATTTAGCCCCCCTCGCGTTGCTCCTAGGATGAACCTCACTTGATGAGTGCACCTCTGGCCCTTCGGCCAAATAACCATAAGAAGAGGATTAATCAATGAGCAGCACGTTTTTCATTCCGTCGGTAAACATGATGGGCATCGGCAGTCTCGGTGAGGCGGTGGATGCGATTCGCAAATACGGTTTTCGTCATGCGTTGATCGTGACCGACGCCGGGTTGGCCAAGGCCGGAGTTGCCGACAAGGTGGCCGGGCTTCTGCAGCAGCAGGACATCAACGCGACGATCTTCGATGGCGCCAAGCCGAACCCGACCGTAAGCAACGTGGAAAACGGCTTGCTCAAGCTCAAGGCCAGTGGTGCCGATTTCATCATTTCCCTGGGGGGTGGTTCGCCCCATGACTGCGCCAAGGGCATCGCGCTGGTGGCTGCGAACGGCGGCGAAATCAGTGATTACGAAGGGGTCGACCAGTCCGCCAGGCCGCAACTGCCTCTGATCGCGATCAACACGACCGCAGGGACCGCGAGTGAGATGACGCGTTTCTGCATCATCACCGACGAAACGCGCCACGTGAAAATGGCCATTGTCGACCGCAACGTCACCCCGCTTCTGTCGGTGAACGATCCCTCCCTGATGGCGGCGATGCCGAAAGGTCTGACAGCGGCCACGGGCATGGATGCACTGACCCACGCCATCGAAGCCTACGTATCCATCGCCGCCACGCCGATCACCGACGCCTGCGCACTCAAGGCGGTGGAGCTGATTTCCGCCAACCTGCGCACGGCCGTGGCCGACGGCAACGACATGCCGGCGCGGGAGAACATGGCCTATGCGCAGTTTCTCGCGGGCATGGCCTTCAACAACGCGTCGTTGGGGTATGTGCATGCGATGGCGCATCAGTTGGGCGGTTTTTACGACCTGCCCCACGGCGTCTGCAATGCCGTGTTGTTACCCCATGTGGAGAGTTTCAACGCCAGCGTCTGCCCCGCTCGCCTGAAAGACGTGGCCAGCGCCATGGGCCTCGACACCCAGCGCCTGGACAACGAACAAGGTGCGGCAGCCGCCATTGCGGCCATCCGTCGACTGTCGGCCGACATCGGCATCCCGGGCGGCCTCGCCGAACTGGGCGCCAAGGCCGATGACATCCCGACCCTGGCGGCCAACGCCATGAAGGATGCCTGCGGCTTCACCAACCCGCGCCCGGCGAGTCAGGCGCAGATCGAAGAAATTTTCCGCACGGCGATGTGAGGTATTCGGCGTTTTGACAGGCGCCCTTCGGGGCTCCTGGTTTTTCGATCAAGCCGTTCAACAACTGACCGCAAAGGGGTCTTGCATGCACCCGGTCCGGCGCTTAAGTGCCCAGCACATGCTCCAGAAACAACCCCGCCGCCATCGACAACCCCGCTCGCGACCTCACGCACACGCTAAGTTCGCGACTGGCCCAGTCGTCGTTCAAGCGCACGGCACAGGCGCCGTCCATTTTGTAAATCCCGACACTGCCCTCGGGCATGATGCCGATGCCGACCCCCGCCTGAACCATCAGGCACAGCGCGTCGTAGCTTGAGACTTCCATGCGGATTTTCAGGGAGCGACCCAGATCGTTGGCGGCCTTGATCAGCTGGAAATTCAGGTGCGTGCCGCTGCGCAGGGTGACGTATTCATGGTCGAGGGTTTCGTTGAAGCTGATCGACTCGCGCCCCGCCAGCAGGTGATCGTTGGGTACCAGCAGCACCAGCCGGTCGCTGCGAAAGGGGAAGACTTCGATGTCCGCGCCATGGGGCAGGCGCGTGAAAATGCCGATGTCGGCGCGGTTTTCCGCCACGGCTTTGGTGATCGCCAGGCTTTGCTGTTCTTCCAGGCTGACGTTGATCAGCGGGTAGAGCGTCATGAACGACTTGATCAGCCCCGGCATGAACTGGGTGATGGCCGAGATATTGGCCAGCACCTGCACCGACCCGCGACGCCCATGGGAGTAATCGCGCATCTGCACGACGATCTCGTTGAGGTTGTTCAGCGCACTGCGGGCCATGAACAACAGCGAGAGCCCCGCGTCGGTCGGCGTGATGCCTTTGTTGGTGCGATTGAGCAGTGGCGAATCGAGCAGCTCTTCCAGCTCGCTGAGCCGCTTGCTCACCGCTGCCGCTGCGATGTGTTCGCGCTTGGCGGCGGCAGCGATGGTGCCTTCTTCGACGACACTGACGAAAAGGCGCAGCGAGACAGGATCGAGCTTCATGTGAGGTACCGGGCGTGCGGGCCAGAATGGCCGCCATAGTACCTCGTCAGGCATGGCCTCAGAACTGCCCGGACAGCAGATGACCGGCGTTGGGCACCTGAGCTTTCAGGCCGAGGGTTTTCAGCATCTGGTAAACAGTGGCGACCGAAGCCGACAGCACGGGCTTGTCGAGACGATCCTGTACGACCTGAATTGCCGGCAGCGACGGCATCTGCACGCAGCACGACAGCACCACGCCATCGGCCTGTCCGATGTTCAACCTGTCGGCGTGGGCCACCAGATTCATCGGGTCCAGACGACCGACTTCGAGGTTGTCAGACACTTCCAGGCTGATCGAGTCGACCACTTCGATGCCGGCCGCTTCGATGTAGTCGATGACCTGCTGGGTCAGCGGCTTCATGTACGGGGTGATGATCGAAACCTTTTTGTAGTTGAGCAGGTTCAGGCTGTCGATCAGCGCACCGGCCGAACTCAACACCGGGGCGTTGGATTTGTTGCCTGCCACGGTCTTGCCCAGACGCTCTTGGGAGACTTTGTGGTAGCCCGCGCCCTGACACATGATCGCCACCAGACACGCGTACGCCATGACATCGACCCGCGCATCGCTCAGTTCCAGCGCGCAACGGTCGCTGTCGATGTCCATCTTTTTCAGCTCCTCGGGGCTGACGTGCATCATGCGCATGCGCGAGGAGTGGAAGGTGAAACGCTCTTCGGGAAAAAGACCGTAACGCGAGGTCAGCATCGCCGGAATTTCGGTTTCCATGGTGGTATTGGAGCTGGGAACGATCTGGCCGATTCGAAAGTGTTTCATGGGCTCTCCTTCATTTCGCCAATAGCGAGGGGTCATGTGCGACCGATGGTAGGAGTGCTGCAACGAGGCGTATATCAGGCATTGGCGAGCCTGCCATCGCGTACGGCGATGGCAGAAGAAACCGTTTCAAATCCCTGTAGCAGTCCGGCTTGCCGGCGGTGGGCCCCGAAAGACCGCTGCCGCCGGCAAGCCGGGCTGCTACAGGGGCAGGCGTACACACCGAAGTTGCGCAAGCCATCACAGCAACTTGGGCAACCCCTTCTCCATCTCGACAAACCGGCTCTTGAGCATCGAATGCAACTGCTGCACCGCCGGCGAAAACTGCTTGCGGTGCGGGTACACCAGATTCAGCGGGGCAGGTTCGCCGGGGTAGTCGGGGAGCAGCAGTTCCAGACGCCCGGCGAGCACATCGTCGCGCACATCGACCCAGGATTTATAAGCAATCCCCTCGCCCGCCACGGCCCAGCGCCGCACCAGATCAGCATCATCCGTCAGCAATGGCCCCGTCACGGTGAACACGCGCCCGCCCAACGGCCATTTGTCGTAAACGCGGCCGTTGAGGATGTATTGCAGGCAGTCGTGACGCAGCAAATCGTCCGACTCGGACGGCCGTCCCTTGCGCGCCAGATAGTCGGGCGATGCCACCAATACGCGACGATTCCAAGGCGCCAGCGGCAGGGCGATGTAGTTGGCGTCTTCGATCACGCCGCTGCGAATCGCTACATCCACGGGGTCGCGAAACATGTCGGCCACCTGATCGGACACAAACAACCGCAGGTTCAGCGCCGGGTGCTGGCGGCGAAATTCGGTCAGCCATTCGAGCATCACGTTGCGCCCCAGATCCGAAGGCATCGCCACCTGCAGCGTGCCTTGCAGTTCGGCGCTTTCGCGGCGCAGCTTTTCACGGCCATCGCGCAAGGTATCGAGGACGGTCTGGGCGGTGGGCAGGTATTGCTCGCCCTCGGCGGTCAGCCGCAGGCTGCGAGTGGAGCGAGCGAACAGGCGGATGTCCAGCTCGCGCTCCAGGCGCTTGATCGCCGCCGCGACCTGTCCCGGCAGCAAGTCCACTTCCCTCGCGGCGTTGGAGAAACTGCCCAATGCGGCGGTCCGAACGAACAGGGTCAGGTCATCGATGCGGATCATTTTCACTCCAGCTGTGAAAGTGTTGGCGCATTGTGCGGGTTTTTCTTGTCGACGGAGAAGAACAAGATAGCCGCGACTCCTGAACAAATCGCCTTCATCACTTTAGAGAGAACGCCATGAAAGCCATCGCCTTCACCCAACACGGCCTGCCCATCGACGATCCTAAATCGCTGATGGACATGGATTTGCCCAAACCGACCCCTGGCCCTCGGGATCTGCTGGTCGAAGTGCGGGCGATTTCGGTGAACCCCGTGGACACCAAAATCCGCGCAGGCTCGGCTGCCACCGAACCAAAGGTAGTGGGTTGGGACGCCGTTGGCGTGGTGCGTGAAACCGGCAGCGACGTCACGCTGTTCAAGGCGGGCGACGAAGTGTTCTACGCAGGCTCCATCGCCCGCCCCGGCAACTACAGCGAATTTCATGTGGTGGACGAGCGCATCGTTGGCCGCAAGCCCGAGTCCATCGACAACGCCCACGCTGCCGCGCTGCCGCTGACGTCGATCACCGCCTGGGAATTGCTCTTCGATCGCCTGGGCGTCAAGGAAGGCGCGGGCGAAAGCGACAGCCTGCTGATCATCGGCGCCGGGGGAGGCGTGGGTTCGATCCTCGTACAGCTGGCCCGTCAATTGACCAAACTCACCGTGATCGGCACCGCCTCGCGCCCGGAAACCGCCGAATGGGTCAAAGGCCTCGGCGCCCACCACGTGATCGACCACAGCCAGCCGCTGGTGGCGCAACTAGAGCAAATCGGTGTCGGCCAGGTCAGCCATGTCGCAAGCCTGACCCACACCGACAGCTACTTCGCGCAACTGATCGACGCCCTGCGCCCACAAGGCCAACTGGCACTGATCGACGACCCGAAAACCCTCGACGTGGTGCCGATGAAGCGCAAGGCGCTGTCGCTGCACTGGGAGCTGATGTTCACCCGTTCGCTGTATGAAACCCCGGACATGATCGCCCAGCACGAATTGCTCAACCGCGTCTCCAGCCTGATCGACCAAGGCGTTTTGAAGACCACCCTGGGCGAGCATTTCGGCACCATCAACGCCGAAAACCTGCGTCGCGCTCATGCAGTGATCGAGAGCGGCAAGGCCCGCGGGAAGATCGTGCTCGAAGGGTTCTGAACCCACTGTTCAACCAACAGGCTGCATGTGAAGATCGGCGCCCTTTGCGGCGCTGGCATTCGATTGCGCCCAGTATTTTTCAGCCCTTTATGACTCAGGAGCGTTTCATGCAACTCACCGCACTCGCAAAATCCCGCTACACCACCAAGGCTTACGACAGCAGCCGCACCATCCCACAGGAAACCATCGACACCCTGCTGGACCAACTGCGTCACAGCCCGTCGTCGGTGAATTCGCAGCCGTGGCATTTCATCGTCGCCTCTGACGAGCAAGGCAAAGCGCGCGTAGCCAAGGGCGCGGAAGGCGCATTTGCTTACAACGAAGCGAAGATTCGCAATGCCTCGCACGTGATCGTGCTGTGCACCCGCACGGAAATGACCGAAGAGCACCTGCAGGCCGTACTGGCCCAGGAAGAACAGGATGGGCGTTTCGCCAATGCCGACGCCAAGGCCGGGCAGAACAACAGCCGTCGCGGCTACGTGAACCTGCACAAGCATGATTTGAAAGACGTGCAGCACTGGATGGAAAAGCAGACGTACCTGGCCCTCGGCACCCTGCTGCTGGGCGCGGCGTCGTTGGGTCTGGATGCAACGCCAATGGAAGGCTTTGACTTCAAGAAGCTCGACGCCGAGCTGGGCCTGCGTGAAAAGGGCTTCACCAGCCTTGTAATCGTTTCACTGGGTTACCGCAGCGAGACGGATTTCAACGCCAAGCTGCCGAAATCGCGCCTGTCCCACGAAGCCGTATTCACTCATCTGTAAGGCGCAGGCCCCGAGAGCCTTGGCTTTCGGGCAGTTGCGAGAGGTTATTTCCAGGCAAATGTATCGCTGTGTATCTACCTGCCGGGTGGATACGCAGGGATTCGTATCACCCGGTTGCTGGACACATCCGGGATACGGGAAGCGCGTTAAATGGGACCCATCGAGACAGCACACAGCGGTCTCAACCGATCCCCCTTAACGTACGGAGTCAACGCCATGAACTGGAAAAACCTCAGCATCGCTTCCCTGTTTGCCGCCCTGAGCCTGGGCGCTGTCGCTGCCAATGCCTCTGAAGTCAAAGCGCAGAACTACATGTACGGCGACCACCTGGACATCGCCAAAGTGTTGTCGGTCGACGAAAGCTCTTCCGCCTGCGGCATCGTCAAGGCGCGCCTGACCTACCTCGACTCAATGGGCAACAAGCAGGCCGTGGACTACAAGACCATCGCCCAGGATTGCCCGCGGGATAATTGACCGACGGCCCCGAATTGATCTCAGGGTGACCTGGAGAAGACGTCGCAGGTTCGACAGCAGCGAAACCGGTGAGTCAGACAAACCGCTTTCGCTACTGTCGCAACCTCCACAGCTCACACAGGTTCAGCGCATGCGGTGGATCTGTGAGCATGTCGACTACCTCAATACCGACCGGCCCGGCACCTCTCATTTGCCCCAATGCCTTCGCTCTGCTAGTGTCCTGCCGGTTTACCGTCTACCGGGATAGCCGCCATGGCCCGCAAGAAAGCTGCACTGGATTTCGAACAGTCCCTCACGGATTTGCAAACGCTGGTCGAGCGTCTGGAGAACGGCGAGCTGTCGCTGGAAGACTCGTTGACCGCCTTCGAACAAGGCATCCGCCTGACCCGCGAGTGTCAGAGCGCGCTGGCGCAGGCCGAACAGAAGGTGCAGGTCTTGCTGGAACGCGATGGCGATCTGGCCGAGGAACCCTTTGACGCGGAACAGCCAGAATGATCGCCGAGTACCTGGCCCTCAGTCAGGCCCGCGTCAATGCGGCACTGGAAACCCTGTTCAACGCCCCCTCACCTGAATTGACCCGCCTGTACCAGGCCATGGGCTACAGCGTCACCAACGGCGGCAAGCGCGTGCGCCCGCTGTTGGTCTACGCCGCCTGTGAAGCCTTGGGTGGTAATGCCGAGCACGCCAATGGCGCGGCCTGCGCAGTCGAGCTGATCCATGCCTACTCGCTGGTTCACGACGATCTGCCGGCCATGGACGATGACGACCTGCGTCGCGGCCTGCCCACCACCCATAAAGCCTTCGACGAAGCCTGCGCGATTCTCGCCGGTGACGGCCTGCAAACCATGGCCTTCAGCGTATTGAGCAACAGCAAGCTGACCCCGCAGGACGCCGAGACACGTCTGAAGATGGTCGCCACCCTCGCCCACGCCGCTGGGCCTGCCGGCATGGTCGGCGGTCAGGCCATCGATCTGGGTTCGGTGGGTCTCAAGCTCGACCAGCAAGCCCTGGAATTCATGCACCGGCACAAGACCGGGGCGCTGATCGAGGCCAGCGTCAAGCTCGGCGCCCTGGCCAGCGGTCATGCCAGCCAGGTGCAGCTCGATTCCCTGCAGATCTACGCCCGCGCCATCGGCCTGGCGTTCCAGGTGCAGGACGACATTCTCGACGTCGAAAGCGATACCGCGACCCTGGGCAAGCGCCAGGGCGCCGACATCGCGCGCGACAAGCCGACCTACCCGGCGTTGCTGGGGCTGCAAGAAGCCAAGCATTACGCGCTGGAACTGCGCGATCAGGCGCTGGTGGCACTGCGACCTTTCGACGCGGCAGCCGAGCCTCTGCGCGCGCTGGCCCGATATATCGTCGAGCGCCGCAACTGATCAGCGTTCCCGCACTCTATCTGTAGGAGCGCGCTTGCTCTGGGCGGCGTTGCGGCGATTGCTGTCGGCCTGTCACACATATGCCGCCTAATCAACGCAACCGCAGGCAAGCGCGCTCCTACACGGTCAAACCTGACCAACCTGAGCATCGCATTGCTGTCTCGCGTGGGCAGCTCGCGAAGCATCAGGTAAACTGCCGCCTCTTTTACTTATAACGATTCGCCTGATGCCCACGACGTTCAAAGAGATTCCCCGCGAGCGCCCGTCCACGCCTCTGCTTGACAAGGCAGCGACGCCGGACGGCCTGCGCCGGTTAGGTGAAGCCGAGCTCGAAGCCCTGGCTGACGAACTGCGCCTGGAGCTGCTCTACACCGTTGGCCAAACCGGCGGGCACTTCGGTGCCGGGCTTGGCGTCATCGAGCTGACCGTGGCCCTGCACTACGTCTTCGATACCCCCGACGACCGGCTGGTCTGGGACGTCGGCCATCAGGCGTATCCGCACAAGATCCTCACCGGTCGTCGCGAGCAGATGTCGACCCTGCGTCAGAAGGGCGGTGTGGCCGCTTTCCCGCGCCGCAGCGAGAGCGAGTACGACACCTTTGGCGTCGGCCACTCCAGCACCTCCATCAGCGCCGCGCTGGGCATGGCCGTCGCCAATCGCCTGCAAGGCAACGGTCGCAAAGCCATCGCCGTGATCGGTGACGGCGCGCTGACCGCAGGCATGGCCTTCGAGGCGTTGAACCACGCGCCTGAAGTCAACGCCGACATGCTGGTGATCCTCAACGACAACGACATGTCGATCTCGCGCAACGTCGGCGGGTTGTCGAATTACCTGGCCAAGATCCTTTCCAGCCGCACTTACGCCAGCATGCGCGAAGGCAGCAAGAAAGTGCTGTCGCGTCTGCCTGGCGCGTGGGAAATCGCCCGCCGCACCGAAGAGTACGCCAAGGGCATGCTGGTCCCCGGCACCCTGTTCGAAGAGCTGGGCTGGAACTATATCGGCCCGATCGACGGTCATGACCTGCCCACCCTGATCGCCACCCTGCGCAACATGCGTGACCTCAAGGGCCCGCAGTTCCTGCACGTAGTGACCAAAAAGGGTAAGGGTTTCGCCCCTGCCGAGGTCGACCCGATCGGCTATCACGCGATCACCAAGCTCGACCCGGTCAACGCCCCTGTCGCGCCGAAAAAGGCCAGCGGCCCGAAATATTCCGGCGTATTCGGCCAATGGCTGTGCGACATGGCGGCCGCTGACGAGCGTCTGGTCGGCATCACCCCGGCCATGAAGGAAGGCTCGGATCTGGTCGCATTTAGCGAGCGTTTTCCCGAGCGTTACTTCGACGTCGCCATTGCCGAGCAGCACGCGGTGACGCTGGCCGCGGGCATGGCCTGCGAAGGCAGCAAGCCGGTGGTGGCGATTTATTCGACCTTCCTGCAGCGCGGCTATGACCAGCTGATTCACGACGTCGCGGTGCAGAACCTCGACGTGCTGTTCGCCATCGACCGCGCCGGTCTGGTGGGCGAAGACGGTCCGACCCACGCCGGCAGTTTCGATCTTTCGTACCTGCGCTGCATCCCTGGCATGCTGGTGATGACGCCCAGCGACGAGAACGAACTACGCCGAATGCTCACCACCGGTCACCTGTTCAATGGCCCCGCCGCTGTGCGCTACCCGCGTGGCACCGGCCCGAACGCCATGATCGACGACAGTCTGGAGCCGCTGGAAATCGGTAAGGGCATCGTTCGTCGTCAGGGCAGCAAAGTCGCGATGCTGGTGTTCGGCGTGCAACTGGCCGATGCGCTGAAAGTCGCTGAGAAGCTCGACGCTACGGTGGTCGACATGCGCTTCGTCAAACCACTGGACGAGGCATTGGTCAGCGAAATGGCCGCCAGCCACGACCTGCTGGTGACCCTCGAAGAAAACGCCATCATGGGTGGTGCGGGCGCGGCGGTCAGCGAGTACCTCGCGCGGGAAAACACTCTGAAGTCAGTGCTGCACCTGGGCCTGCCGGACAGCTATGTCGAACACGCGAAACCCACCCAGATGCTCGCGGAATGCGGGTTGGATGCGGATGGGATTGAAGCGTCGATCACTGCGCGTCTGGCAAAGATCTAAACGCCATACGTTCCCCGGTCATCTAACGGCCTGCTAATTCAGGGATGCCAGATGATCTGTGGGAGCGAATTCATTCGCGATACGGTATCTCTGCCGATGGAGATGCGTCGCTTGTAACGGCCTCTCGCGAATGAATTCGCTCCCACAGACTTTGCCCTCGAAATGACATGAATTTCTCTCGCGTCGCCCTCCTTCTATCCCTGCTGCCATCCGCCCAGGCCTTCGCCGATCTCCCTGATCGCGAAAATGCCCTGAAACTCCCCGACGTACTCATCAGCGCCAACCGTCAGGTCGAGCGGCGCGATGCCAGCACTGCCGCCAACACAGTCTTTACCCGCGCAGACATCGAACGCCTGCAACCGACCAGCGTCACCGACCTGCTCAACCGGGTGCCCGGCGTGCAGGTGGCGCCGAGCGGCGGGCGAGGCAGTCTGCCAGGGATTTACATTCGCGGGACCAAGGCTGCGCAGAGTCTGGTACTGGTCGACGGCCAGCGCATCGCCAACGCGACCTCCGCCGACAGCGCCCTGCAGTACCTCAACGTCGATCAGGTCGAGCGTGTGGAAGTGCTGCGCGGCTCGCGCTCGGTGGTTTACGGCGCTGATGCCATTGGCGGCGTGATCCAGATATTTACTCGACGCGGCGCCGAGCAAGGCCTGCAAGCGAGACTGCACACCGGTTTCGGCAATCGTGGCACGACGCAAAACAGCCTTGGCCTCTCGGGTGGCGACACCCAGACGCATTTCAACCTCAGCACCAGCCTCGACGAGACCGACGGCATCGATCGCACCGGACCGTCCTTCGCCAGCGATGCCGACCACGATGCCTATCGCAACACGTCCTACAGCCTGAACTTGAGCCACTGGCTGAGCGACGACGTGGAAATCGGCTTCAACGCGCTGGATAACAAGGGCAAGACCGAGCTCGACAACCCGTTCGGCCTGTTCGATCCGGTCACGTTCAACAGCGTGGGCCAGCAGCAATACAGCGACTTCGAGCTGAGCAGCCTGGGCACGTATCTGGACGCACGCATCAACGAACGCTGGAAAACCCGCCTCGAACTGGGGCATAGCGAGAACCGCGAAAAGACCGCTGACAAGCTCAGCGACGACCGCTACGTGTTCAACACCTACCGCGACTCGGTGAACTGGCAGAACGACTTGACTCTGGACGACCGTAACAGCCTGATGCTAGGCGCGGATGGGTATGAGGATCGCGTCAACAGCAGCACGACGTTCGATGAAGACAGCCGCTGGAACCGCGCCGTGTTTGTTCAGCACCGTTTCAAGGGCGAGCGCTTTTCGACTGAACTAGGCCTGCGTCATGACAAGAACCAGCAATTCGGCAGTCAGAACACCTGGAGCGGCGCGCTGACAATCCCGCTCAACGACGCCAACGATGTGCTGTTTTCCTACAGCGAAGGCTTCCGTGCGCCGACGTTCAACGATCTGTATTACCCAGGCTTCAGCAACCCGAATCTGAAGCCCGAGCACTCGAAAAGCTACGAGGTGCAATGGCGCAGCCGCTTGAGCGAGACCAGCAAACTGGAAGCGTCGCTGTATCGCACGGATCTCGAGGACGCCATCGCCCTAGACAGCGATTTCCGTCCGCAGAACATCGGTTCGGCGCGGATCAACGGTTTCGAAGCGTCGCTGGAACAGCAACTGTTCGGCTGGACAGGCAAACTCGGCGCTTCGCTCATCGACCCGCGCGACCACGACACCGGCCACACACTGAACCGCCGTGCCCGCCGGACCGTGAATCTGGACCTCGATCGCCAGTTCGACCGCCTGGGCATCGGCGCGAGCTGGCAGGCAGTGAGCGACAGCTACAACGACGAGGCGAACACCCAGCCTATCGGCGGTTATGGGCTGTTCGGCCTGCGCAGCAGCTGGAAGGCCAGCGATGAGTTGAGGCTGGAATTCAAGCTGGATAACGCTCTGGATCAACGCTACAGCCGCGCGTTGTATAGCTTCGACGGCAGCAATTACGGGTATCGCGAAGAGGGCCGGACGTGGATGTTTGGCGTGACCTGGACGCCGGCGTTGTAGTTCCAGATTTGACGAATGCTGCCGACTCCCACGCCCTTCGGGCAGAATCCAAAGCGGTTATCAGCGCTCCGGGAAGAGGGCTTCACACAACTTCGCCACCGCCCCCAGCATCTGCCCGCTCGGCCGTTCGATGCCTTTATCCGGCACCACCACAAAGCGGGCCTTGAGCGATGGCCAGGCTTTCCAGACAGCGAGCTGAGACACCGAGCCCGCCACCACCACTTCAGGATTACGCTGCAGAACGGCTTCAAGGCTGACCTGCGGCGCAGGCGGGTTCAGATCAGCAAACACATTGCGCGCCCCGCACACGCTGAGCGCATCGCTGATGATCTGTCCGCCGCCAACCGTGTACAGCGGCTGATCCCAGACCTGATAAAACACACTGATCGGCGTATCCCGGTGATAACGCTTTCTCAACTCAGCCAATCGCTGACGAAATGCCCCGGCCACCTGCCGCCCACGCTCCGCTCGCCCCAGGCGCTCGCCAATCTGCCCGATCTGGTCGGCCAGTTGGTCAAGGGAATACGGCTCGGCAATGAAGGTAGGAATATTCAAACGCTGCAACTGATCGCGCTGAGCGACACCCACGCTGCCCGGCCACAGCAGCAACAGATCAGGCTGCAGACTGAGCAGCCGCTCCATTTCCAGCTGGCCATAGCGCCCCACCGAAGGGAGCGAGGCGACAGGCGACGGGCGATCACCGCCGTCCAGCACGCCGACCAACAGATCGGCAGCATCCAGCTCGACAACGATTTCAGTCAGAGAAGGCGCCAGGCTGATGACGCGCTCGGCAGCGCTGACGTGCCAGGCTGTCAGCAACAGCACAGAGGCGATGATTCGGCGCATCAGGCCAACTGACGGGGAATGCGATAGAGGTACAGGAGGACAACGCTGGAAAACGCCAACAGCGCAAGGGCCACCGCCTCAAGCCTGGCGAGCGCGGCCAGTGCCGCAATCCACGCCGGTAGACCGGCAGCGAGAAACGCGATGCGCCGATCAGCCGCCAGCTTCAGCCAGGCCGCAGGCTCGTCAGGGGTGTCGAGGGCTTTGCCGGTGGCCAGCAACGAGCGCTTGTAGACACCGAAGGGCTTGAGGCTGACGAACATCGAGGCGACGCCTGCGATGAACAGCGGCATGGCGAACACCGACGGACCGGCGGAATCATCTGCCCCGAAAAACAGGCAGACCACCAGCAGCGGCCCCAGCGTCAATGCCAATTGCCGCCACCACGCCAGCGCCAGACGACGGCGCACATTGCCCCGTGTCACGCGGGATCGACCTCACTTTGATGCTCGTTGCCCATCATGTGTCCGAGCTTGCCCGCCTTGGTGGCCAGGTACAGCTTGTTGTGCGGGTTCTGGCCCGTGTGCAGCGGCACGCGCTCGGCGACCTTGATGCCCATCTCGGTCAAGGCTTTGACCTTGCGCGGGTTGTTGGTCATCAGGCGCAGCGACTTCACGCCCAGATGCTCCAGCATCGGCAGGCAGATCGCGTAGTCGCGCTGGTCAGCGGCAAAGCCCAGGCGTTCGTTGGCTTCGACGGTATCGGCACCGCCGTCCTGCAGTTCATAGGCACGGATCTTGTTCATCAGACCAATACCACGGCCTTCCTGGCGCAGGTACAGCAACACGCCACGACCTTCGGAAGCAATGGCACGCAGCGCCGCTTCGAGTTGGGAACCACAGTCGCAGCGCTGGCTGAACAAGGCGTCGCCAGTCAGGCATTCGGAATGCACGCGACCGAGCACCGGAGCGCCGTCCGACACATCACCGAGGCTGAGCACGACGTGTTCACGACCGGTTTCTTCTTCAAGAAAACCGTTCATTTTGAAGGTGGCAAAAGGGGTAGGCAGCTTGGAAGCCGCGACAAATACGACGGGCACCGTGTGCTCCTGATCAGTATGGGGACTGGAAATTCGCAAGGCGGCATTGTAACAGCAGGTTCAGACAGACGCTTAGGCTGAATTGTCGGCCATTCAGATCAGGAAGTTTGATCACTGCTTCGCCCCTGTCTGGCTCACTCCATTGTCTGCGTCGAACGGGTACGGTTGCTTCCAGCGCGCGAAGATCGGCCGCAGCTGGCCGGACTGCACCAGCTGCGCCACGCGTCGGTCGAACAGGTCCCGCAGCGAACGCCCCCGCGCGTTATCGGCGAAGCTCAGAAACAACGGGATCGCGGTCAGGTAGGTCGCACGGAAACGCTCTCGGTCCGCTTCCTTACCGTGCTGCTGGATAGGCTTGAGGATGAAATCCACTTCGGGTCTGGCATCGATGTAATAGTCGGCGCGGCCGCGCTCGAGCATCGTCAGGATGTGATCGCGCCGGGCGATCTCGTTGAAGCGCTTCACATTGGGCAAGTAGCGCTGATACTGGTATCCGCGTACCCAGGCCAGACGATAACTGCCAATGGTCTTGAGGTTGGGCGCCGGGTTGGAGGCAAGGCCCACGGCGTAAATTTCGTCGGTATCGTAGTGCATCTTCGAGTAGAGCGTGCCTTCGACCTCGTTCTCGTAAGCGCCTACCCAGGCATCGGCCTCACCACGCTGCACCAGCCCGACTGCCCGAGTATAGGGTTCGATCCGCGCGGCCACCTTGACCCCGGCAGGCTCGAATATCTCGCGCATCAGGTCCCAACCAAGGCCGCTGCCGTCCGCTTCGGTGTAACCCACCCACTGCTCGCTCAGCAGCACGATGTCGGTCGGCTGCGCGGTAAACGATTCGGCGCGGGCTGGACCTGCGGCCAGCCAGATGCCTGCGATCAGCATCGACAGGACCTGCAGCCATTTCATCCCCACACGACCCATGAGCCGTTTCCTATATGACGCCCCATACCCAGACTAGACCCTGCATCGCCAACCACGCAAAAACACCGGCCAGCACGTCGTCGAGCATGATGCCGACGCCGCCATGCACGTGCTTGTCGACCCAGTGAATGGGCCAGGGCTTGAGGATGTCGAAGAAGCGGAACACCAGGAACCCCACCAGCAGCCAGACCCAGCCTTCGGGCACCAGCCACAGGGTGATCCACATCCCGACCATTTCGTCCCAAACGATACCTTCGTGATCGTGCACGCGCAGATCGTCGGCCACCTTGCCGCACAGCCAGAAGCCGAACAGCATGGTGATGCCCAGCATCAGCCAGTAGCCCCAGTCCGGCAGCATCTGCCACAACGGAATGAACGGCACGGCGACCATCGAGCCCCAGGTGCCCGGCGCCTTGGGCAAGGTGCCCGAGCCGAAGCCGAAGGCCAGAAAATGCCACGGATTGGTCCATACCGACGGTGGAACGTTTTCCGCCGGGACCTGATTAGGATGATCTGTCACCGTGTCTCCCGAAAATGTTGGTAACCCCGAGTCAACGGAGTGACGTCCTGCCCCTGAGCGTCGATCAGCGCCACGCCCTGCCCTTGCACCACCTGACCGATCACGAACACCGGCCAGCCTGCTCCAATAAGATCCGCCAACCATGATGGCGGCAGCGTGAACGCGAGTCTGTAGTCGTCGCCGCCACTGAGTGCGGCATTCAGCGCCTGATCAGGACCGAAAAAGGCCAGTAGCGCGTCAGAAATTGGCACCTTGTCGCGCTCCACCAGCAAGCGTACGCCCGAAGCCAGCGCGATGTGGCCACAATCGGCAAGCAGGCCATCGGAGATGTCCAGCGCCGAACTCGCCTTGCCGCGCAGGGCCATGCCCAGTTCGAGCTGGGGCTGCGGCGACCAGTAGCGGGCCAGCAAGGCCTGTGTGGTAGACGCCTCGGTGCTGCGCTGGTTCAACACCAGTGGCAGTGCCCCGGCGCCGTCGCCCAGAGGGCCGCCGACACACAAGAGATCTCCCGGTTTTGCGCCACTGCGGATCAGCGCCTGCCCCGTCGGCACCGAGCCGAACACAGTCACGGTCAGGCTCAGCGGGCCACGCGTGGTGTCACCGCCGATCAGGCGCATCGAGCAGCCTAGGGCCATCTCGTTCAAGCCGCGGGCGAACGCCTCCAGCCAGGCAGCAGAAACTTCCGGCAGTGTCAGGGCAAGGGTGAATGCGAGGGGTTTGGCGCCCATGGCCGCCAGGTCGCTGGCAGAAACGCCGAGGGCACGCTGGCCTAAGAGGAAAGGATCGCAGACGTCGGGGAAATGCACCCCTGCCACCAGCGTGTCGGTGGAGATCGCCAACTGCTCGCCAGCGGCCACCGACAACAGCGCGCAGTCGTCGCCGATCCCCAGCGCAACGCCTTCGCCGGGCCGCGCACAGGGCGCGGCGGCGAAGTAATTGCGGATCAGCTCGAACTCGCCCATGGCGTCAAAACGCAGAGGTTCTGGAAGTCCAGACGCCTCAGCGCTTGTGAGCCTTCACTTCGACTTCGCGCAAACGCGGAGCCAGCTTGTCGAGCACGCCGTTGACGAACTTGTGGCCGTCGGTCGAACCGTAGACTTTGGCCAGTTCGATGCCTTCGTTGATGACCACGCGGTACGGCACGTCGATACGCTCCAGCAACTCCCAGGTGGACAGGCGCAGAACGGCCAGCTCAACCGGGTCCAGCTCGTCGATCGTCAGGTCCAGGCAAGGTGCCAGGGCGTTGTCGATCTGGTCTTTCTTCGTGGGAACCCCGTGCAGGATTT
Source organism: Pseudomonas sp. GW821-FHT02A11 (assembly GCF_059421985.1). NCBI lineage: Bacteria > Pseudomonadati > Pseudomonadota > Gammaproteobacteria > Pseudomonadales > Pseudomonadaceae > Pseudomonas > Pseudomonas sp. GW821-FHT02A11. Next base: position 59,914 of record NZ_JBWKWB010000009.1, on the reverse strand, counting down.
CGCGGAAGTAAGCGCCGTCGACCTCGGTGAAATCGTTGTCGACGCGAAACTGCGCTTCGATTTCATTGAGCGATTGCTTGGCCATGTGCAGTTGGTACAGGGCTTGGGTCGCCAGCTGACGGGCAGCACGGCGCTTTTCGCTTTTCGATGGCTTGCCAGCGCCCGCAGGGCGCGGCTCGCGAGGGTTGAAGCGATCGCTTTCGTCGTTAATCACTTGGCCTCCAACTGCGCCAACAGGCTGACCATCTCAAGGGCGGACAGAGCAGCTTCAGCACCTTTGTTACCGGCCTTGGTGCCGGAACGTTCGATGGCTTGCTCGATGGAATCAACGGTCAGCACGCCAAAGGCAACCGGAACGCCGAACTCCATGGAAACCTGCGCCAGGCCTTTGGTGCATTCGCCAGCCACATATTCGAAGTGCGGGGTACCACCACGGATGACGGCGCCCAATGCGATGATCGCGGCGTATTCGCTGCGCTGAGCGACTTTCTGCACGACCAGCGGGATTTCGAACGCGCCCGGTGCACGGATGATGGTGATGTCGCTTTCGCTCACGCCATGGCGAACCAGTGCATCAACGGCACCGCTCACCAGGCTTTCCACGACGAAGCTGTTGAAGCGGCCAACCACCAAGGCATAGCGACCTTGGGGGGCGATGAAGGTACCTTCGATGGTCTTCAGGGTCATTCGGCTGAGTCTCGTAATTAAAGAGCAAGCGCGCACAAGGGCGCGCTTTCAGGGATTTTAGGCCACGAATCGGCGACTGCAGGAACAAAAACCGTGAAAATGCGGGGCTTTCACGGTCGGTGACCTGCCGGTCTTTATTCGGAGGGCACGTATTCTACAACTTCCAGATCGAAACCGGATATCGCGTTGAACTTCATTGGCGAACTCATCAGGCGCATTTTGCGCACGCCCAGGTCGCGAAGGATCTGCGAACCGGCGCCGACCGTGCTGTAAGTGGTCGGTGTTTTCACCGCTGCAGCGCCTGCGGTTTCCCGCACATGGGCCAGTACGGCATCGCCATCGAGCGGGTGACCGAGCAGCAGCACCACACCGCTGCCCGCCTCGGCAACCGCAGCCATGGCGGCGCGCAGGCTCCAGCGGCCGGGCTGTTTGACCATCAGCAGGTCGCGCAGCGGGTCCATGTTGTGCACGCGAACCAGGGTCGGTTCTTCCGCGCACACCTTGCCCAGTGTCAGCGCCAGGTGGACGTCGCCCTCGACCGAGTCGCGGTAGGTGACGAGGTTGAACTGGCCCTGTTCGGTGTCCAACGGCTGCTCGGCAATCCGCTGAACGGTACGTTCATGGATCATCCGGTAATGAATCAGGTCGGCGATGGTGCCGATCTTGATGTTGTGCTCGGCGGCGAAGGCTTCAAGTTCCGCACGACGGCTCATGGTGCCGTCGTCGTTCATCACTTCGCAAATCACGCCGGTCGGCTCGAAACCGGCCATGCGCGCCAAGTCACACGCAGCTTCGGTGTGGCCTGCGCGGGACAGCGTGCCGCCGGCCTGGGCCATCAGCGGGAAAATGTGGCCGGGGCTGACGATATCGTCGGCCTTGGCGTCTTTCGCGGCAGCGGCCTGCACGGTCCGCGCGCGGTCGGCGGCGGAAATGCCGGTGGTCACCCCGATGGCGGCCTCGATGGAAACAGTGAACTTGGTGCCGAAACCCGAACCGTTGCGCGGCGCCATCAGCGGCAGCTTCAGGGTTTCGCAGCGCTCGCGGGTCATCGGCATGCAGATCAGGCCACGTGCGTAACGCGCCATGAAGTTGATGTGCTCGGCCTTGACGCACTCGGAAGCCATGATCAGATCGCCTTCGTTTTCGCGATCTTCGTCATCCATGAGGATGACCATCTTGCCTTGGCGAATGTCTTCAACCAGTTCTTCGATGCTATTGAGCGCCACGCGGCACCCCCTTCATTCAGGATTTGAGGTAGCCGTTGGCGGCCAGAAAGCTTTCAGTGATGTTGCCGCCCTGGGCAGGTGTCGGATCGGCGGCCTTGTCACCGAGCAACAAACGCTCCAGGTAACGCGCCAGCAGATCGACTTCCAGGTTGATCTTACGGCCCGGGCGGTAGTCGCCCATGATGGTTTCGGCCAGCGTGTGCGGCACGATGGTCAGCTCGAACTCGGCGCCGTTGACGGCGTTCACGGTCAGGCTGGTGCCGTCGACGGTGATCGAACCCTTGTGCGAGATGTACTTGGCCAGCTCGCGAGGCGCGCGCATGCGGAACTGGATCGCACGGGCGTTTTCTTCGCGCGACAGCACCTCACCGACGCCGTCGACGTGGCCGCTGACCAGATGGCCGCCCAGGCGAGTGGTCGGGGTCAGGGCTTTTTCCAGGTTGACGCGGCTGCCGGTCTTGAGATCGACAAACGCGGTCACATCAAGGGTTTCGCGGCTGACGTCAGCCCAGAAACCGTCGCCCGGCAGCTCCACGGCGGTGAGGCACACGCCGTTGACGGCGATGCTGTCGCCAAGCTTGACGTCAGAGAGGTCGAGTTTGCCGGTCTCTACATAAACGCGGACATCGCCACCTTTAGGAGTGATGGCGCGGATGCTGCCAATGGATTCGATAATGCCGGTAAACATGGGTCCTCCGGGAGAACAGGGCCAGCGCTCAAAGCGAAGGCCAGAATTATACGCTTGGGCCGCGGGCAGGTATTGCAATGACTCGCCAGTCACTGCCAATGGCGCGCATTTCGACGATTTTGAGTTCCAGCGACTCGCTCATTTGCGCCAGCGGCAGGTCCAGCAGCGGACGCGCGGATGAGCCCATGAACTTGCCGGCGACAAAAATCTGGAATTCATCGACCAGCCCCAGACGCGTGAACGCACCGGCGAGCTTGGGACCGGCTTCGACCAGCACATCGTTGACGCCGCGCGCGGCCAGCTCGACCAGCAACTTGCGCAGATCGACATGTCCGCCGCTGCTCGGCAACGCCAACAGTTCATGACCTTCCGAGGTGTAGCGTTCGCGGGCCGATGCGGCAGCGCAGGTCGCGACCAGCGCGCTGCCGGCCTTGAAGAACGGCGCATCCAGCGGCACACGCAAACGACCGTCGATCAACACGCGCAATGGCGGACGGGTAACAGCCAGCGCCGTGAGTTCGGCATTCAGGCCTAACTCGTCGGGGCGCACGGTCAGGCGGGCGTCGTCGGCCAGCACGGTATCGGCACCGGTCAGCACCACGCTCGATTGCGCGCGCAGACGCTGCACCGCCGAACGCGCTTCGGGCCCGGTGATCCATTGGCTTTCGCCGCTGGCCATGGCCGTGCGCCCGTCGAGGCTCATCGCCAGCTTGACCCGCACATACGGCAGGCCGTGTTCCATGCGCTTGAGAAAGCCTTTGTTGATTGCCCACGCCTCGCCTTCAAGCACGCCGCTGTGTACGGCAATGCCTGCGCTCATCAAGCGCAGCAGGCCACGTCCGGCAACATCGGGGTTGGGGTCTTGCATGGCCGCGACCACGCGACCGACGCCTGCATTGACCAGCGCGTCAGCGCACGGCGGGGTGCGACCGTGGTGGCTGCAGGGTTCGAGGGTGACGTAAGCGGTGGCGCCACGGGCCTTGTCACCGGCCTGACGCAGCGCATGGACTTCGGCATGAGGTTCGCCCGCCCGCACATGCCAGCCTTCGCCGACGATCTGGCCATCGCGCACGATCACGCAACCGACGCGAGGATTGGGGTGCGTCGAGTACACGCCCTTGCGCGCCAGTTCCAGCGCCCGCGCCATATAAAAGGCGTCGAGCACGCTTTGCTCTGTGGAGGACATGCTCACTCTTTAACCGGCTCACGGGCCAGTCGGTCGATTTCTTCGCGGAATTCGTTGAGGTCCTGGAACCGCCGGTACACCGAAGCAAAGCGGATGTAGGCCACTTCGTCGAGCTTTTGCAGCTCGCCCATCACCAGTTCGCCGACGATCAGGGATTTGACCTCGCGCTCACCGGTCGCGCGCAGCTTGCTCTTGATGTGGGCCAGAGCCGCTTCCAGGCGCTCGACGCTGACCGGGCGCTTTTCCAGCGCGCGCTGCATGCCGGCACGCAGTTTTTCTTCGTCGAAGGGTTGGCGGCTGCCGTCCTGCTTGATCAGGCGGGGCAGGACCAGTTCAGCGGTTTCGAACGTGGTGAAACGCTCGCCGCAGGCAACGCACTCGCGACGACGGCGAACCTGGTCGCCTTCGGCAACGAGGCGCGAATCGATGACTTTGGTGTCGTTGGCACCGCAAAAGGGACAGTGCATGGTGGCAGGCAACAAAAAAAGGGAGGGCCATGGTAGCGCATCCCGCTCGCAAGACAAGTCTCGACCTTTGAGGTATATAGACGCGCATTCGATGCAGCCAAAGCGCTCGCCCTCGGCGATACTGCGCGATGTTGCGCTTATCCCCTGTTTTTTGCTTTTTTGCTGGAGCTGTTCATGACGCTACGTCCGCTCGCTGTACTCAGCCTCGTCGGCCTGCTTGCCGGCGCGCTTGTCGCCTGCAGCACGGCAGAGCCGCCCAAGCCTGCCCCGGCCAAGCCTGCGCCTAACGCCATCAAGCTGCCGGAAGGCCCGGGCCCGCTGCTGCCGTACCAGCGCGAAATCAGCGGCCAGTTGCTGGGCGTGCCGGCGGGCGCTGAAGTCGAACTCGCGCTGTTGGTCATCGATGAGCGCAATCGCCCGCAAAAACTGCTGAGCAGCACCAAGCTCACGGGCAACAACCAGTCGCTGCCCTTCCAGCTGCGTTTCAACCCCGAAGCTTTCCCTGACGGGGCGCGGGTTGAACTGCGTGGCCGCGCCAGCCAGTCTGGCCAGTTGATTCTGCACCTGCCCTCGGTGTTGATCGCCAAGCCTGAAACCCAGTCGCTGGGTCAGCTGCAATTCTTCAAGATGCCATGACCCCACCGGCTCATCTGCAAGCAGCGTTAAACGAGTTGCTGGGCGATGCCCGGCTGGTCGCGCAAACGCTGCCGGGCACGGATCTGAAGTTGTGGCTGATCGATGCCGAGAATATGGACCGCGCGTTCAGCCCGGATGAAACCCGCCGCATTCTCGAAGACCCTCCCTACTGGAGCTTCTGCTGGGCCAGCGGCCTGGCCTTGGCACGCTTTCTCGCCGAGCATCCGCAGTGGGTCGAGGGCAAGCGCGTGCTGGATTTTGGCGCGGGGTCCGGGGTTGCGGGGATTGCGGCAATGAAGGCCGGGGCGCTGGAAGTGGTGGCCTGCGATCTGGATCCGCTGGCCATCGAGTCGTGCAAGGCCAACGCGCAGTTGAACGATGTGGCGCTCAGCTATTCTGCGGATTTCTTCGCACAAGACGATCGCTTCGATCTGATTCTGGTGGCCGATGTGCTTTACGATCGCGCCAACCTGCCGTTGCTGGATCAGTTTTTGAGTCGCGGGAAACAGGCGCTGGTGGCCGATTCGAGGGTGCGCGATTTTCAGCACCCGGCGTATCAACGACTGGGGATTCTCGAGGCGCTGACCTTGCCCGATCTGGCCGAGCCCTGGGAGTTTCGCAAGGTGAGCCTGTATCACGCGCTCAGATGATCGCGGCTTGGCCTGTAGGAGCGCGCTTGCCCGCGATTGCGGTGTGTCAGCGGCAAATTCGGTACAGGTAGATCCTCATCGCGGGCAAGCGCGCTCCTACAATCAAAGCAGCGACTTTCAACAACACCCCCCAGCCCTTTATAGTTGCCGCCATTGAGCCTTTTTCGAGACTTGCGATGAGCCAGGACACGCCGTACATCTTCGATGCGACCACCGCCACCTTCGATCAGTTGGTCATCGAGAATTCCTTTCACAAGCCCGTGCTCGTGGATTTCTGGGCCGAGTGGTGCGCGCCGTGCAAGGTGCTGATGCCGCTGCTGCAACAGATCGCCGAGAGCTATCAGGGCGAGCTGCTGCTGGCCAAGATCGATTGCGACGCCGAGCCGGACGTCGTTGGCCGTTTCGGCATTCGCAGCCTGCCGACCGTGGTGCTGTTCAAGGATGGCCAGCCGGTCGATGGTTTTGCCGGAGCGCAGCCTGAGTCCGAAATCCGCAAGCTGCTCGAACCCCATGTGAAACTGCCGCCACCGGCTGCCGCTGACCCGCTGGCAACCGCCCAGGCGATGTTCGCCGAGAGCCACTTCGCTGAAGCCGAAGCCGTTCTGCAGACCATCCTGACCGAAGACAACACCAACGCCGCAGCGCTGATTCTGTACGCCCGCTGCCTGGCCGAGCGCGGCGAGCTGACCGAAGCCCGCGCCGTGCTGGATGCCGTGAAGGGTGATGAGCACAAGGCAGCGCTGGCTGGCGCCAAGGCCCAACTGACCTTCCTTGGCGAAGCGAAAGCCCTGCCGGACGCCGCCGACCTGAAAACCCGTCTGGCGCAAAATCCGCAGGACGACGAAGCGGCGTATCAACTGGCGATCCAGCAACTGTCCCGCCAGCAGTACGACGCCGCGCTGGACGGCCTGCTCAAGCTGTTCATACGCAACCGCAGCTACAACGAAGGCCAGCCGCACAAGACGTTGCTGCAGGTGTTCGATCTGCTGGGCAACGATCACTCGCTGGTCACCACCTATCGCCGGAAGTTGTTTGCTGCGTTGTACTGACCCAGCGATTTGCCCCCTCGCCATGGCCTGTTCTGGCATGCCGGGCCCGGTCTGTGGGAGCCAATTCATTCGCGAGAGGCCAGTACATCTGGCATATAGCCGTCGGACGTGCGATTTTTCGCGAATGAATTCGCTCCCACGGGGAGGGTGATGTATTTGTCCTGAAAAATCACTCGACCCAGTGATACTCCGGCGCATCGCCATGGCTTTCGATTCTGACGTTGGCACTGTGGCGCATGCGCACCATCAGGCGTTTGCCTGCCGCTGTGCTTCCCGCCAGGCCTTCCAGTTGCCCCAGCAGATCCGGCCCGCTCATGTGTCCGGCCTTGCGCAATAGGTCTTGAGCGATGTCCCAGACGGCATCGTTGCGACTGGCCAGTGGCTTGGTCGTGGTCGTGGTCGTAGTCGCGCCACTGTCCGCTTTGGCGTCTTGCGCCTGAACGCCCAGTTGCGCGCCCAGCTTCGCCCAGTCGCCATCGTCCATTTCCATAGTCAGATCCACCGGCAGGTCGCCGACGGTTCCACGGATTCGCAACATGATGTGTGTCCTCTGATTGGCGGTGTGGCATGGTCCCACAGGATTTCAGGCCCCGCATCCCTCCTGTGTTCATCTGGCGTTCAGGTTCGAACTCATAGCGTCAGACTGCGGAAAAAGTTAAGAACTCGCCGACTATATTGTTATAAGATCACATAACAATTTCTGACCCTCCTGGAGCCCTCCTCATGCGCCGTCTGCTACTCGCTTTGCCTTTCGCGCTGCTTCCCCTGGCCATCGCCCACGCCGCTGACGAACATGACCACGATCATGAGCACGGCAGCCTCGGCGCCCATGTGCATGGCGTGGCGCGGCTGGACATGGCGCTGGACGGCCGCACCCTGGAGTTCGAGCTGGACACCCCGGCGATGAACATCGTCGGTTTCGAGCACCCGGCCACCACCGACGCCGACAAGATGAAGCTGGCGCTGGCCCGTGAGTCGCTGCTCAAGCCCCACGGTCTGTTCAGTATTCCGGAAGCGGCAGGTTGCTCGGTAGTGAAAGCCAAACTGGAAAGCCCGCTGTTCGGTGACAAGGATGACGATCACGACGATGGCGATGCCGACGAGCATGAACACGAGCACAGTGAAATCCACGGTCGCTATCAGTTCACCTGCACAACACCTGCGGTACTCAACAAGCTGGACCTGACCCAGCTGTTCAACACCTTCCCGGCCACCCAGACCATTCAGGTCCAGTTGGTGACGCCGAAGCGCCAGATGGGTGCCGAAGTGCGTCCGAGCAACCCGATCGTCAAGTTCTAAGCCGCGCGCCTGCACACACGACCGGGGTTTCTCCGGTCGTTCATTTCTGGATATGACTCAGGCCATGACTCAAGCACTTATCGAGCTGTCCGAACTCGGCTTCACCTGGCCGGGGCACCCACAACTGCTGGACATCCCGGCGTTTCGTCTGGAGCCTGGCGAAACCCTGTTCCTCAAAGGCCCCAGCGGCAGCGGCAAGACCACGTTGCTGGGCTTGCTCGGCGGCGTGCAGAAGCCCAATAGCGGCAGCATTCGCCTGCTCGGCCAGGAGCTGACGCAACTGTCGGCCAGCGCCCGCGACCGTTTTCGTGTCGACCACACCGGTTACATTTTTCAGCAGTTCAACCTGTTGCCGTTTCTGTCGGTGCGGGAAAACGTCGAGCTGCCCTGCCATTTCTCCAAGCTGCGCGCTGAGCGGGCGACGCAACGCCACGGCAGTGTCGATCAGGCCGCCGCCACCCTGCTCGCCCACTTGGGCCTGAAAGACCCGCAGCTGCTCGAGCGTCGCGCCGATTCGCTGTCCATCGGCCAGCAACAGCGGGTCGCCGCTGCTCGCGCCTTGATCGGCCAACCGGAACTGGTGATCGCCGACGAACCCACTTCGGCGCTGGACGCCGATTCGCGGGAAGCCTTCATTCAACTGCTGTTCGCCGAATGCCGCGAGGCCGGGGCGAGCCTGTTGTTCGTCAGCCATGATCAGAGCCTGGCGCCGCTGTTCGACCGCAACCTGTCGCTGGCCGAACTCAATCGCGCCGCCGTCGCCCCCGAGGTTTGAGATGTATCTTCTTCGCCTGGCGCTGGCCAGTCTCGCCAACCGCCGCTTCACTGCCTCTCTCACGGCCTTTGCCATCGCGCTTTCCGTCTGCCTGCTGCTGGCGGTGGAGCGGGTGCGCACCGAGGCCCGCGCCAGCTTCGCCAGCACCATCAGCGGCACTGACCTGATCGTCGGCGCCCGTTCGGGCTCGGTGAACCTGCTGCTGTATTCGGTGTTTCGCATCGGCAACGCCACCAATAACATCCGCTGGGACAGCTTCGAGCACTTCGCCAACAGCAAGCAGGTGAAGTGGGCAATCCCGATTTCCCTGGGCGACAGCCATCGCGGTTATCGAGTGATGGGCACCAACGAATCGTATTTCGAGCACTACCAGTACGGCCGTCAGCAACATCTGGAAATGGCCGATGGCCGCCCGTTCGCCACTGATCCGTTCGAAGTGGTGCTCGGTGCGGAAGTCGCCGATGCGCTGCATTACAAGCTCGGCGACAAACTGGTATTGGCCCATGGCGTGGCCGTGGTGAGCCTGGTCAAGCATGACGACAAGCCGTTCACCGTGGTCGGCATTCTCAAGCGCACTGGCACGCCGGTGGACCGCACGCTGCACATCAGTTTGGGTGGCATGGAGGCGATTCACATCGACTGGCACAACGGCGTGCCCGCCCAGGGCGCTGGCCGCATCACCGCCGATCAGGCGCGCAACATGGACCTCACGCCCACGGCCATCACGGCGTTCATGCTCGGCCTGAACAACAAGATTTCCACGTTCGCCCTGCAGCGCGAGATCAACGAGTTCCGCGGCGAACCAATGCTGGCGATCCTGCCGGGCGTCGCGCTGCAAGAGCTGTGGAGCCTGATGGGCACGGCGGAAAAGGCGCTGTTCGTGATCTCGCTGTTTGTGGTGCTGACTGGCCTGATCGGCATGCTGACGGCGATTCTGACCAGCCTCAACGAGCGCCGCCGAGAGATGGCGATATTGCGGTCGGTCGGCGCGCGGCCGTGGCATGTGGCAAGCCTGCTGATTCTCGAGGCCTTCGCGCTGGCGTTGGCAGGCGCGGTCAGTGGTCTGGCGCTGCTGTACATCGGCATCGCTGCGGCTCAGGGTTACGTGCAGGCCAACTATGGTTTGTACTTGCCATTGTCGCTGCCCAGCGCTTATGAATGGACGCTGCTGGGCGGCATTCTCGGCGCCGCGCTGCTGATGGGCACCGTGCCGGCCTGGCGTGCCTATCGCCAGTCACTGGCCGATGGCCTGTCGATTCGCTTGTGAGGACGTTGTGATGCGCAGGGTGTGGCTGCTGTTTTCGTTGTTGGTCGCCTCGTCCGCCTGGGCGCAGGACCTGCGCGTGCTGACCTGGGAGGAGATGATCCCGCCCGACGCCCCGCCGGTGAAGCTGATCACCGCGCCGATCCACGACCTGTCGAAAATGGCGGACACCCTGTCGATGGAGTCCGCGCCCGCCGCCCATCAACTGGCGCCCCACGCCCCGGTGGTTAAAGCCCTCGACGGCCAGACGGTGCGGCTGCCCGGTTACATCGTGCCACTGGAGGTCAGCGAAGAAGGCCGCGTGACAGACTTTCTGCTGGTGCCTTATTTTGGCGCCTGCATTCACGTGCCGCCCCCGCCGCCGAACCAGATCGTCCACGTGATCAGCGAGCTGGGGGTCAAGGTCGACGAGCTGTACCAGCCGTACTGGATCGAAGGGCCGATGCAGGTCAAATCCAGCACGACGGACCTGGCCGATGCGGGGTATCAGATGGAAGCGGACAAGATTCTGGTTTACGAGCTGCCAGATCAGTAAGTGTAGGACGGGCGCCGCACATATCCTGTGGGAGCGAATTCATTCGCGAGAGGCCCTTACATTCTATAGATCGTCATCGGATGTACCGCCGCCTCGCGAATGAATTCGCTCCTACAGTAAAAGTTCACAACTCAACCCGTCGATCAGCTTTTCATTGAGCTGTGTCAAAACCCGCGCGCCAGACGCTTCGTAACATAGGGCATCCCTTTTCAACGCCCTTACGGAGCCCCCATGAACAAGTCCCTGCTCGGCGTCTCGCTGTTTGCGCTCGCCCTCGCCGTTCCTGTCGCCGCCGAAGCTCACCAGGCCGGTGACATCATCGTCCGCGCCGGTGCCGCGACCACCGCGCCCAACGAAGACAGCGGCAATCTCAAGCTTGATGGCGTCAAGGCGCCGGGCACCAAAGCGACCCTGGACAGCGACACGCAACTGGGCCTGACCTTCGCCTACATGCTGACCGATCACGTCGGTATCGAACTGCTCGCCGCCACGCCGTTCCAACACACCGTTGCCGTGAAAGGCCTGGGCGCCGGTCTGGACGGCAAGCTGGCAGACGTCAAACAGCTGCCGCCGACCCTGTCGCTGCAGTACTACCCGATGGACGCCAATTCGAAGTTCCAGCCTTACGCCGGCCTTGGCGTGAACTACACCTGGTTCTATGACGAAGACCTGAGCAGCAACCGCAAAGCCCAGGGCATGAGCAACCTGAGCCTGAAAAACTCGTGGGGCTGGGCCGGCCAGGTGGGCATGGACTACATGCTGACCGACAAAATCATGGTCAACGCCGCCGTTTGGTACGTCGACATCGACACCCAGGCGACCCTGGACGGCCCGTCGGCGCTGAGCGTCGGTCGCACCAAGGTGAACGTCGACGTCGACCCATGGGTGTACATGGTGGGTTTTGGTTACAAATTCTAAGCACCGCCCCCAAAAAAAGGCCCCGATCATCGGGGCCTTTTTATTGCACGGGCTTCAGCGCCCCAACAGCCGCGCCAGCCCGACATTTAGCGGCGTCGGCTCTGGCACTTTGAAGCGCTGCAGCAGACGGTGATTGTCGGCGCGGGAATGCTTGATGTCCCCCGAACGCGCCGGCAGATAGGTCACTGGCGGTAGCGAGCCGACCACCTGACCAAAGGCCGCCAGCAGCTCGTTCAGCGACGTGGTGGCATTCAGGCCGACGTTGATCGCGCCCTCTTCCACGACCGATGATTCCAGCCCCTGCACCACCAGATCGACCAGGTCTTCGACGTAGAAAAAGTCCCGGGTTTGCTCGCCATCGCCGAACACCGAAATCGGCAGGCCTTTCTCGGCGCGCTCGGCAAAAATGCTGATCACCCCGGAATACGGCGATGACGGGTCCTGGCGTGGCCCGAAGATATTGAAGAAGCGAAACACTACCGGCTCCAGACCGTGCTGGCGACGGTAGAAATCCAGGTAGTACTCGCTGGCCAGCTTGTCCGACGCGTAAGGGGTCAGCGGCGCCTTGGGCGTGTCTTCGGTGATGGACTGGCCTTCGCCGTTGTTGCCATAAACGGCGGCGCTGGAAGCAAACACCACGCGTTTGATCCCTGCCTGACGCATGGCCTCGCAGACATTCAGCGTGCCGATGAAATTGCTCTGGTGAGTCTTCACCGGATCGTCCACCGACGCCTGCACCGACGCGACTGCCGCCAGATGCGCGACCGACTGGCAGCCCATCGCGGCGCGGGCTACCAGGGCTGAATCGGCGACATCGCCCTCGATCAACTCGACCCGAGGGTTTTCCAGCGGCAGGTTGTTGCGTTTGCCCGCGGACAGATCATCCAGCACACGCACGGCATACCCCTTGGCGAGCAAGGCGTCGACCAGGTGCGAGCCGATGAAACCGGCGCCGCCGGTGATGAGGACAGGAGCATCAGACATGACGGTAATAGCGGTCCAGTAAGCTGGGCAAACCGGCACGCCAGGCGCGGGGTTTGATACCAAAGGTGTGAAGGATTTTCTTGCAGGCCAGCACCGCGTTCTGCGGTTCATCGCTGGCATCGGGGCTGGCGGCGTGGGCCTGGGCGGTGGGTGCTTCGATGGCCAGCGGACGCATCAGACGCGCTTCGGTCAGCACGGCCTGCCCCAGCGCCAGCGGCGTGGTGGCTTCGTGGCCGGCGTAATGATAGGTGCCCCACAACGGCGCCGCGCAATCGAGCTGTTTGAGCACCGAAATGATCACCCGCGCAGCATCGTCGACCGGTGTCGGATTCCCGCGACGGTCATCGGCCAGCAGCAGTTCGCCAGCGGTTTCGGCGCGGGTCAGAAAACGCCCGAGCACGCCGTCGGCGCTGTCATCGAGCAGCCAGCCGAAACGCAGCAGCACGTGCTGTGGGCAGGTCGCGCGCACGCTTTGTTCGATGCGCCACAGGGCCTGGCCGCGAACCCCCATCGGCATCGGTTCGTCTTTTTCGCTGTAGGCCGTGGCCCGCGAACCGTCGAACACGCGGTAGCTGGACGGTTGCACGAGAACGATGTTGTGGTGCTGGCACAGCTCGGCCAGACGTTCAATGGAGCGTTCCTGAGCGTCCAGCCGCTCTGCGCTCACGCTCTGCGACTGAAACCAGTCGTAGTAGTAAGCCAGGTTGATCAAGGCATCCGGGCGGGTGTCATCGAGCAGTTGCGTCAGGCTTGCCGCATCCCAACCGTCTTGCGGTGGACGCGGTGCGAGGAAGCCAATGTCCTCCTCGGCACCCAGACGAATCAACGCCTGCCCAAGGGCATTCCCGCCGCCCAACAGCATAAGGCGCATTCGCATAGAGTCAGCAGGCTCAGTCTTGGAATTCAATTGAAAAAAATAGATGAAAAACGGCCGCAAACATAACACGTCCTGTGGATAAGCCCCAAGGGGTGCACAGGCCACGGTTCTGCGCCTGACCTTTTATCTGTGGGAGTGAGCTCGCTCACGAAAGGGCCGGTACATTCACACCATCTCCAGCAACTCGACATCGGTCTTGGTGAGCAAGCTTACTCTCACAGGTTTAGCACGCTGGCCCTTCCAGCCCACCGATCACCGGGCCTTGCATCTGTCGCGTGGCGACCGCATAACTTGACCCATGAATCTCTCCGAGCCCCTTGAGCCGGTGCTAGACGCCTTTCATCCGGCGGTCAGTGCCTGGTTCAGCCAGACTTTCCCGGCCGTAACGGCGGCGCAGGCCCAGGCGTGGCCGTTGATCAAGCGCCGACAGTCCACCCTGATCGCCGCGCCCACCGGTTCGGGCAAGACGCTGACGGCGTTTTTGGCAGTGATCGACGATCTGGTTCATCAAGGGCTGGAAATGGGCGGCGAACTGCCGGATCAGACCTTCGTGGTCTATGTTTCGCCGCTCAAGGCGCTGTCCAACGACATCCAGATCAACCTGCAGAATCCGCTCGCTGGCATCACCGAACAGCTGCAACGTCAGGGCCTGCCGGGGCTGCGCATCAGCACCGCCGTGCGCACAGGCGACACACCACAGAAAGAACGTAACGCGATGCGCAAAACCGCGCCGCATATTCTGGTGACCACGCCGGAATCGCTGTATGTGCTGCTCGGTTCGGACTCGGGCCGACGCATGCTGTCGAGCACGCAAACCGTGATCGTCGATGAAATCCATGCCATCGCCGCGGGCAAACGTGGCAGCCATCTGGCGCTGAGTCTTCAGCGCTTGCAGGCGCTGTGTGACAACCCCCTGCTGCGCATCGGCCTTTCGGCGACGCAAAAACCCATCGAGCGGGTGTCGCGCTTTCTGGTCGGCAGCGACCCGGTCAGCAGGCCGTGTGCGATCGTCGACATCGGCCATGCCCGCCCGAGGGATCTGGCGATTGAAGTGCCGCCCGTGCCGCTGACTGCAGTGATGGCTAACGATGTCTGGCAACTGGTTTACGACCGCCTTGCAGAACTGGCCCGGGAACATCGGACCACGCTGATATTCGTGAATACCCGGCGTCTGGCCGAACGCATGGCGCGCTTTCTCAGCGAGCGGCTAGGCAAGCAAGCCGTGGCCGCGCACCACGGCAGTCTGGCCAAGGAACAACGTCTGGACGCCGAGCAACGGCTCAAACGCGGCGAGCTGCAAGTGCTGATTGCCACCGCGTCCCTTGAGCTGGGCATCGACATCGGCGATGTCGATCTGGTCTGTCAGATCAGTTCCCCGCGCTCCATCGCTGCCTTCCTGCAACGCGTAGGACGTTCCGGCCACCACGTCGGCGGCACGCCCAAAGGCCGGCTGTTTGCAGTCTCCCGCGATGACCTGATCGAATGCGCCGCGCTGCTGGACTGCGTGCGTCGTGGCGAGCTCGACACGCTGCTGATCCCCGAGGCGCCGCTGGACGTGCTGGCCCAGCAGATCATCGCCGAGGTCAGCTGTCAGGAGTGGCAAGAGCAGGCGCTGCTGGCGATGTTTCGCAAGGCCTCGCCCTACGCTAACGTCGACGAAAGCCACTATCAGGCGTTGCTGAGCATGCTTGCCGAAGGCTACAGCGGGCGTCAGGGCGTGCGCGCGGCGTATCTGCATCGCGATGCCGTGACCCGCACCTTGCGCGGTCGGCGGGGCAGCAAACTCACGGCCGTCACCAGCGGCGGGACGATTCCGGACAACGCCGATTACAGCGTGATTCTCGAACCTCAGGCGCTCAACATCGGCACGGTCAACGAAGACTTCGCGGTGGAAAGCCTCGCGGGCGACGTTTTCCAGCTGGGCAATACCTCTTATCGCATCCTGCGCATCGAGTCCGGTCGGGTGCGGGTCGAGGATGCGCAAGGCGTGCCGCCGAATATCCCGTTCTGGATGGGCGAGGCGCCGGGGCGCAGCGATGAGCTGTCGTTTGCAGTAGCCCGTTTGCAGGCCGATATCGATCAGCGGCTCAGCGAGCATCCCGGCCAACTGCGACCTTGCATCGACTGGTTGATGTCCACGCTGGGCCTGGGCCTGGACAGCGCCGAGCAATTGGTCGAGTACCTGGCGCGGGCGCGCTCTGCCCTTGGCGCCCTGCCGTCGCAGGACACGCTGGTGATGGAGCGTTTTTTCGACGAATCCGGCGGCACGCAGTTGGTGATCCACACGCCTTTCGGCAGCCGTATCAATCGCGCTTGGGGCCTGGCGCTGCGCAAGCGTTTCTGTCGTACCTTCAACTTTGAATTGCAGGCAGCGGCCAGCGAAGACGCGATTGTATTGTCGCTGTCCACCAGCCACAGCTTTGCGCTGGACGAGGTCTGGCGCTACCTGCATTCCAACAGCGCCGAGCACATCCTGATTCAGGCCGTGCTCGACGCCCCGCTGTTCGGTGTACGCTGGCGCTGGAATGCCGGTGTCGCCTTGGCCTTGCCGCGTTATGCGGGTGGGCGCAAAGTCGCGCCGCAGCTGCAACGCATGAAAAGCGAAGACTTGATCGCCACCGTATTCCCGGACCAGATCGCCTGCCTGGAAAACCTGGTCGGCGAACGGGAGGTCCCCGAGCATCCGCTGGTCGAGCAAACCCTCGATGACTGTCTGCATGAAGCCATGGACGCCGACGGCTGGCTGACCCTGCTGCGGCGCATGGAAAAAGGCGAGGTGCGCCTGATCAGTCGCGACCTACCAGCGCCCTCGCCGCTCGCCGCTGAAATCCTCAACGCCAAGCCCTACGCCTTTCTCGACGACGCCCCGTTGGAAGAACGTCGCACCCAGGCCGTGCTCCATCGCCGCTGGAGCGATCCGGAATCGGCCGATGATTTGGGCGCGCTGGATGCCGACGCAATCGTCGCGGTTGCCGAAGAGGCATGGCCGCAGCCGCAGAACCTCGACGAAATGCACGAAGCGTTGATGAGCCTGGGTTGCATCAGCGGCCCCGAGGCGCGGGATCAGAAAGACTGGATGAAGTGGCTCGAAAGCCTCGCTCGATCGGGCCGCGCCACGCGCTTGCAAGTCACGCCCGATCAGGCGTTGTGGATTGCCGTGGAGCGCCTGACCTGCGCGCAGGCAGTCTATCCCGCAGCCGAAATGCACCCGCCACTGGCCGCGTTGCAGGGTTTCGATGAGCTTTGGAACGAGGATGATGCCAAGGTCGACCTGGTGCGCGCTCGCCTCAGCGGGTTCGGCCCCTTGACCCTCTCAGCCATCGCAGAACCCTTGGCGCTGTCTGCGGGCGAGGTCGCCCAGGCACTGGCTCAGCTTGAGACCGAAGGCTACGTATTGCGGGGTCGCTTCAGCCCCGGCGCCAGCGAGGAGCAATGGTGCGAGCGGCATCTGCTGTCGCGCATTCATCGCTACACGGTCAAACGCCTGCGTCGGGAAATCGAGCCGGTTTCGCTGCAGGACTTCATGCGGTTTCTGTTCGACTGGCAGCACCTGTCCACATCAACGCAGAGCCAGGGCCACGCCGCATTACCGGAAGTGGTCCATCAGCTCGAAGGTTTTTCTGCCGCCGCTGGCGCTTGGGACAGCGACATTCTTCCTGCACGGCTGAAGGACTATTCCCAGAGCTGGCTGGATGACCTGTGTCGGTCCGGCAAGGTGGTGTGGATGCGTCTGACCAGTCGCAACAAGGTTGGCAGCGCGGCATTGCGCAGTACGCCTATTGTGCTGCTCCCGCGCCCGCAAGTGCGCCTGTGGAGCGGCCTGACCGAACAGCCTGTGCCCACCGAGCTATCGTTGCGGGCCCAGCGGGTGCATGAGGTGCTGTCGACGCAAGGCGCGATGTTCTTCGATGAGCTGACCGGTGAAGCGCACCTGCTGCGCACCGAACTGGAAAACGCTCTGCAGGAACTGGTCGGCGCGGGCCTTGTGAACGCCGACAGTTTCGCCGGTTTAAGAGCGCTGATTACCCCCGCCAGCAAACGCGCGGCACACACCAGTCGGCGCAATCGCGGGGCCTTCATCGGCGGGATGGACGACGCCGGGCGTTGGGCACTGCTACGCCGCTCAGCTGCGACACCGTCGGCACAGCTCGACAGCGATACCCTCGAACACATCGCCATGACCCTGCTGCGCCGCTACGGCGTGGTGTTCTGGCGTTTACTCGAACGCGAAGCCGACTGGCTCCCGAGTTGGCGCGAACTGCTGCGCACCTTCCATCGGCTGGAAGCACGCGGCGACATTCGAGGTGGGCGTTTCATCGCAGGGCTTGCGGGTGAGCAATTCGCCTTGCCTGAGGCCATTCCGGTGCTGCGAGAAGTGCGCAAGCGCCCGCTGGACGGCAACCTGATCGGCGTCAGTGGCGTCGACCCGCTGAATCTGGCAGGCACCCTGCTGCCGGGCGCGAAGGTCCCGGCGGTGATCGGCAATCGGTTGGTCTACCGCGACGGCATCCCCATCGCGGCGATCGTGGCAGGCAAGCCGCAGTACTGGGGCGAGCTGGATGCCGGGATGATGTTGCAGGTGCGGGACCGATTGTTTAGGTAGCGCCCGCTAAACCGGGCTTTCCGACCCGTCCTTGTTCACCACCGTCGTCTTGCCCGGCAAGGCCTGCTGCTCGTCGCCATCTTCCATCTGCGAGAACTGCCCGTTGTGCGGGCTCATCACCAGTTGTGGATACGTTTGCGCGAAGCGTACGTCTGGGGACTTATCCACAAGGCGCTTGAGTTTGTCGTTGAACGCTCGACTCACCGCATACTGCCCACCCGACGAGGTGCGGAATTGCGCAGTGATCACGATGCCGTTCATATCCATGCGGTCGAGACCGAACACTTCCAGCGGCCCTTGCAGTTTGCTCGCCAGCAGGAAGTCGTCGGTGATCGCCTGCCCCGCTTCGCGAATCAGCGAGGTCGCCGAATCCACATCCGAGTCGTAGGTGAACTGGAACGAGAAGAACGCGTAGGCGAACTGACGGGACTGGTTGGTGACTGCCTTGATCTGGCCGAAGGGCACCGAATGCACGAAGCCCTTGCCATCGCGCAGACGCAACGTGCGAATCGTCAGGCTTTCCACCGTACCCGCATGGCCGGAGTCGAGCACCACCCAGTCGCCGATGGAAATGGTGTCTTCGATGATGATGAACAGCCCGGTGATCACGTCCTGGACCAATTGCTGCGAGCCGAAACCGATGGCAAGACCCACCACCCCGGCACCCGCCAGTAGCGGCGCGACGTTGATCCCCAAGTTGGCCATTGTCGTGATCGTACAAATCACCACCAGGATGATTTTGATCGCGTTGCGCAGCAACGGCAGGATGGTCTTGACCCGCGTGCTGGGCTGGCGTGACGAGCGGTTGTTGGTCGGCGGCTTGAGGGCCTCCTGAATCGCTGTGTCCATCACCACCCAGAGCAGCCAAGTCACCAGGAAGATCAGACCGATGCTGCTCAGAGAATCACTGATGACCTTGCCGAGCGCATTGCGCTGGGCGAATTCGAACAGTGAAAAGCCCCAGATCCTGCCCAGCAGCTCGATGAATCCTACAGCCAAGGCAATGCGCAGCACGGCATGCAACAGGCTCAGCAAACGCTCCTTGTAAACCCGTGAGCTGCGCGCTTCGGCCGGTTTGAACATGTGTTGAAACAGCGTGCTGAGAAACACGGTCCCAATCAGCAGAATGGTGGTCAGCACGGCACAACGCAGGGCTTCCTGGCTGTCTTCGCCCGCACCGATCAGGTTGACCGCCGAGACCAGAATCATCAGCAGAATCGGCAGGTGCCACAGGCTCGAAAAAATCTTCAGCGTCTGCTGCAACGCGGGGCGCGACAGACGGGCACTCAGCGGGCGATTGCGGATCAAGTGCGCCACGGGGCGTCGCATGCGAATCACCACAATGCAGAACATCACCGAAGCCATCAGTCCGGTGAACGCTGCGACGCTGGTGGTCACGTTGCCGCCCAATTGCCGGGAGATCTGCGGGCTGGTCAGCGCGTCGCTCAAGGCCGCAAAGAAGCCGATGATGAACAGCGGATGCGGTGCGTATTCACGAATGACGCGAACCGCCGGCCGCTTGTGCCCCGCGTTAAACAGCATGATCACCGACATCAGTACCGAGGTCGAAAAAATACCGCTGCTGGTCGAGTACGCCAGACACAACGCCAGCGCCCGGCCAATCGACAGTGGCATGAAATGACTGACATAAAGCGTCAGCGGTAGACTGATCAGCGCCGGAAGGGTGAACGGCAGCACATAACTCAAAACGCCCTGCACCCGCTCGCGCCTGGTGAGCAAGCGATGCCGGGACACACGATTGGAGATGAGCAGGCCAACCCGGTTCAGCAGCACAAACGAGCCGATCCACACCGCTGACAAAATTAGAAAATCCCCGGCGATGGCCCAAGGCGAGCGGGATGAAGGCTTATTGACCAGAGCGCCCAGCTCATCGGCGGCACGGTCGGCGCGCAGTCGCCAGGAGTCGAGCAGGTGGCCATCCAGGTCCAGCTTGTCCTGCACGCTGTCGATGCTGGTGCTGATGACGCCGAGCAAGCCGCCCTTGACCAGAATTTCCGGCTTGGCGGGTTCAGCGGCGGGTACGGAATCGGCCGGGGCGCTGGACTGAGCGGTGCTCGCAGCGGGCGCATCGGCGGCCTGGACGTTGAACGTGCCGGCACAGAGCATCAGGCACAGCAGCAAGACAGATTTGAAGTTGGACAAAACGCAGGTCACTCCCTTTCAGTCATGAGGGCCGACGAAATCAAGGCCCACAGGAACTGATCGAAATTCGCCGCGCAAGTTCGGCCCTATCGGCAACCTTCATCGAAGACCGGCCTCACCCGATCAACGGAAACGGGATTTTTTCAAAGGCCGCTTGACCAAGGAGAACGATCATTCTACCGTAAGCCTCATGAACACACCGACGACAGACACACGGGAAAAAATCCTCGCGACCGCCGAGCAGTTGATCTACCGGAACGGGATTCACGCCACGGGCATGGACCTTCTGGTGAAGACTTCGGGCGTGGCCAGGAAAAGCATTTATCGTTACTTCGCCACCAAGGACGAAGTGGCCGCCGCCGCGCTCAACGCTCGCGACGTGCGCTGGATGAACTGGTTCAGGACCGAATCCGACAAGGCTGCAACGCCTGAAGCCCGCATTCTCAACATGTTCACGGTGCTCAAGGGCTGGTTCGAATCCGAGGGGTTTCACGGCTGCGCCTTTATCAACACCGCAGGCGAAGTGGGCGATCCGAATGACCCGATTCGCCTGATCGCCAAACTGCACAAACAGAAGTTGCTCGATTACGCGTTCGAACTGACCGAACAACTTAACATCGAGCGACCGTCAGCGCTGGCCAAACAGCTGCTGATCCTGATGGAAGGCGCGATCACCACGGCCCGCGTCATGGGTGATTACAGCGCCGCTGACAGCGCAAGGGATGTTGCGCTGTTGTTGCTAAAACAGGCCTGCTCGCCGTAGCGACCTGAGCTTTACGAACGCTCCACTTACCGTCTTATCCAACTTGCCTGGAGGCCTCGCCATGTCCAACGCTCAGACTCGCCCGCCCCTTCCGCCTTTCACCCGTGAATCGGCCATTGAAAAAGTCCGCCTGGCCGAAGACGGCTGGAACAGCCGCGATCCGGAAAAAGTATCACTGGCCTACACCCTCGACACCCAATGGCGTAACCGCGCCGAGTTCGCCACCAACCGCGAAGAAGCCAAAGCCTTCCTGACGCGCAAGTGGAAAAAGGAGCTCGACTACCGCCTGATCAAGGAGCTATGGGCCTTCACCGACAACCGCATCGCCGTGCGTTACGCCTACGAATGGCACGACGATTCGGGCAACTGGTTCCGCTCCTACGGCAACGAGAACTGGGAATTCAACGAAGACGGCCTGATGCAACGCCGCTTCGCATGCATCAACGACATGCCGATCGAGGAATCGGAGCGCAAATTCCACTGGCCACTGGGACGCCGTCCTGACGACCATCCCGGATTGACCGAACTGGGACTCTAAGCATCGCCCATGACAGAAATGACAAAGCCCCCGGCAGTGAACTGCACGGGGGCTTTGGTTTGATGCGCTACTGCGTCAGACCCTGAGGGCTAGAACGGAATATCGTCATCGAAGCTGTCGAAATCAGGGGCCGGCTGTGGCGCCTGTTGCGGAGCCGGGCGCGACTCGCGTTGTGGCTGCTGCTGCGGAGCAGCCTGTGGACGCGATTGCTGAGGACGAGGTGCGGAGTTCTGATAACCGCCACCGCCTTGACCTTGTTGAGCGTCGCCCTGTGGACGGCCGCCCAGCAGCTGCATGGTGCCCTGCATATCGACCACGATTTCAGTGGTGTAACGCTTGATGCCGTCTTTTTCCCACTCGCGGGTTTGCAGCTTGCCTTCGATGTAGACCTGAGAGCCTTTACGCAGGTACTCGCCGGCGATCTCTGCGACCTTGCCAAACATCGAAACGCGGTGCCATTCGGTCTTTTCGACTTTCTGACCGGTTTGCTTGTCGGTCCATTGTTCGCTGGTCGCCAGACTCAGGTTGGTCACGGCGTTACCGTTAGGCAAGTAGCGAACTTCGGGATCCTGGCCGCATGTGCCGACCAATATGACTTTGTTAACCCCACGGGCCATAACGTTCTCCTAGGCTTCAACCGTTTCCGACGCTGGATTGACCACGTCGTCGAAAGACGCCCGATCCAACAGTTCTTTGTCAAATTTGATATAGATGGCGGCCTCGTCAGCCACCACTACTGCATCTGTTACTCCACGTACGGCCAACACGCGGTCGGCCAGGCCTGTGTCGCGCTGAGCCTCGGGCGACAACGGCAAGCGAAGGCTGGTTACGTACGGAGGTTCGCGCATGGTAACAGCAAATGCCAGCCAGATGGCGGCAAGCCCCGCGCCGCCGAGGAACACCACGCCCAGCCCGCCATGCTGAAACAGCCACCCGCCAAGAATGCCGCCTGCCGCCGACCCGAGGAACTGGCTGGTGGAATAAATCCCCATCGCCGTGCCTTTGCCGCCCGCCGGAGACACCTTGCTGATCAGCGAAGGCAACGACGCTTCCAGCAGGTTGAACGCGGTAAAGAAAACCACAGTGCCGATCACCAGTGCCCGAAGCGTGTCACCGAATTCCCAAAAAAACAGCTCGGTGAGCATCAGCACCACGACGGCGCCGAGCAGGATACGCTTCATCTGACGCTTCTTCTCGCCATAGATGATGAACGGAATCATGGCGAAGAAAGAGATCAGCAGCGCGGTCAGGTAAACCCACCAGTGCTGCTCTTTGGGCAGACCAGCCTTTTCGACCAGCGCGAGCGGCAAGGCGACGAAACTGGACATGAGCATCGCGTGCAAGGCGAAGATTCCGAGATCCAGACGCAGCAGGTCAGGATGACGAAGCGTCGCCCCCAGCGCCTGACGCGCCAGACCGGATTCGCGGTGCTGAAGGGTCACGGTGGATTTAGGCACCACGAACGCGATGATAACGATACCGACCAGCGCCATGGCCCCTGTGGCCAGAAACAGACCGGACAGGCCGAATGCGCTGGTCAGGATTGGCCCGACCACCATGGCAACGGCGAACGACACACCGATGGTCATGCCGATCATGGCCATGGCCTTGGTACGATGCTGCTCGCGGGTCAGGTCGGAGAGCAGAGCCATCACGGCTGCGGAAATCGCGCCTGCGCCTTGCAGCACACGGCCTGCGATCACGCCCCAGATCGAAGTCGATTGCGCCGCCAGCACGCTGCCCAGGGCGAAAACGATCAACCCTATATATATGACGGGACGACGGCCGATGCGATCAGAGATGATGCCGAACGGAATTTGCAGCACCGCTTGAGTCAGGCCGTATGCGCCAATCGCCAGACCAATCAATGCCGGGCTTGCGCCTGCCAGGTCCATGCCATAGGTGGCCAGGACCGGCAATACCATGAACATGCCAAGCATACGGAACGCGAACACCAGCGCCAGACCGCCCGCCGCGCGGGTTTCGCTGCCACTCATGCGCTCGCTGTGAGAATCGTGCATGGAAGAACCTCATGTGAACCGGCGGCGATTCTACCAGTCCCATCGATGTACAGCACATACGACGCTTTGCCGCGTATCGCAGGAAATTTCTTTTTCCCCTGTACGCAGACTGGCCGCTCAATAGTGTGCATCCATCCAGTATTTGGCCGTATACTCCAGCGTTTTACGCCCGCCGTGCGAGGCCACCTTGGACAAGATCCTGATTCGTGGGGCTCGAACCCACAACCTGAAAAACATCGACCTTACCCTGCCGCGCGACAAACTGATCGTCATTACCGGGCTTTCCGGTTCCGGCAAATCGTCGCTGGCATTCGACACCCTCTACGCCGAAGGGCAACGCCGGTATGTCGAGTCGCTGTCGGCGTACGCCCGGCAGTTCCTGTCGATGATGGAAAAGCCTGACGTCGACACCATCGAAGGTCTGTCGCCGGCCATTTCCATCGAACAGAAGTCCACGTCCCACAACCCGCGCTCGACCGTCGGTACGATCACCGAAATCTACGACTATTTGCGTCTGCTGTACGCGCGTGTCGGCACGCCCCGTTGCCCGGACCACGACATCCCTCTAGAAGCCCAGACCGTCAGCCAGATGGTCGACCTCGTGCTGGCTCAGCCTGAAGGCGCCAAGCTGATGCTGCTGGCGCCGGTGGTTCGCGAGCGCAAGGGTGAGCACCTGGCTGTGTTCGAAGAGCTGCGCGCGCAAGGTTTCGTGCGCGCCCGGGTCAACGGCAAATTGTGCGAACTCGACGAACTGCCCAAGCTGGATAAACAGAAGAAGCACTCCATTGACGTGGTCGTCGACCGCTTCAAGGTCCGCGCCGACCTGCAACAGCGTCTGGCCGAGTCGTTCGAGACCGCGTTGAAACTGGCCGATGGCATCGCGTTGGTGGCCCCTATGGACGACGAGCCGGGCGAGGAAATCATCTTCTCGGCGCGCTTCGCTTGCCCGATCTGCGGCCACGCGATCAGTGAACTGGAACCCAAGCTCTTCTCGTTCAACAACCCTGCCGGCGCCTGCCCGACCTGCGACGGTCTGGGCGTGAAGCAGTTCTTCGACATCAAGCGACTGGTCAATGCCGAACTGACGCTCGCCGAAGGTGCAATTCGTGGCTGGGACCGGCGCAACGTTTATTACTTCCAGATGCTTGGTTCTTTGGCGAAGCATTATGGATTCAGCCTTGAAGTGCCGTTCAAGGAACTACCCTCCGACCA
This sequence comes from Pseudomonas sp. GW821-FHT02A11, assembly GCF_059421985.1. Classification (NCBI taxonomy): domain Bacteria; kingdom Pseudomonadati; phylum Pseudomonadota; class Gammaproteobacteria; order Pseudomonadales; family Pseudomonadaceae; genus Pseudomonas; species Pseudomonas sp. GW821-FHT02A11. Next base: position 35,373 of record NZ_JBWKWB010000009.1, on the reverse strand, counting down.
GCAGAAAGTCCTGCTCAACGGCAGTGGCTCGCAGAACGTGGACTTTCGCTACCTCAATGACCGCGGCGATATCGTCAAACGCGCCCACCCGTTCGAGGGCATCGTGCCAAATCTGGAGCGCCGCTACCGCGAAACGGAGTCGGCCACCGTGCGCGAAGAACTCGCCAAGTTCCTCAGCACCCAGCCATGCCCCGATTGCCGTGGCACGCGCCTGCGTCGTGAAGCGCGACACGTCTGGGTCGGCGAGAAAACGCTCCCGGCAGTGACCAACCTGCCCATCGGTGACGCCACGGAGTATTTCGCCGAGCTGAAGCTGACGGGTCGTCGTGGCGAGATCGCCGACAAGATTCTCAAGGAAATTCGCGAGCGCCTGCAGTTCCTGGTGAACGTGGGCCTGGACTACCTGACGCTGGATCGCAGCGCCGACACCCTGTCCGGTGGCGAGGCGCAGCGTATTCGCCTGGCCAGCCAGATCGGCGCGGGGCTGGTCGGGGTGATGTACATCCTCGACGAGCCGTCCATCGGCCTGCACCAGCGCGACAACGATCGCTTGCTCGATACCCTTCGCCATCTGCGCGACATCGGCAACACCGTGATCGTGGTCGAGCACGATGAAGACGCCATTCGTCTGGCGGACTACGTCGTCGACATTGGCCCCGGGGCGGGCGTGCACGGCGGCAACATCGTGGCCGAAGGCACGCCGCAGGAGGTCATGTCGCACCCTGACTCCCTGACCGGCAAATACCTGTCGGGCCGTGTGAAGATCGAAGTGCCGGGCAAACGCGCGCCGCGCAACAAGAAGCTGTCGTTGAAGCTTAAGGGGGCGCGTGGCAACAATCTGCGCAATGTCGATCTGGAAATCCCGATCGGCCTGCTGACCTGCGTGACCGGGGTATCTGGCTCAGGCAAGTCGACGCTGATCAACAACACACTGTTCCCCCTCAGCGCCACGGCCCTGAATGGTGCGACAACGCTGGAAGCTGCGACCCACGACAGCATCGATGGGCTGCAACATCTGGATAAGGTCGTGGACATTGACCAGAGCCCGATCGGTCGGACGCCGCGTTCCAACCCGGCCACCTACACCGGGCTGTTCACCCCGATCCGCGAGCTGTTTTCCGGTGTGCCTGAGTCGCGCTCCCGGGGTTACGGGCCGGGCCGCTTCTCGTTCAACGTCAAGGGCGGGCGCTGCGAGGCGTGCCAGGGCGATGGCCTGATCAAGGTTGAGATGCACTTTTTGCCGGATATCTACGTGCCGTGCGACGTGTGCAAGAGCAAGCGCTACAACCGTGAAACCCTCGAGATCAAATACAAAGGCAAAAGCATCCACGAAGTGCTGGAGATGACGATCGAGGAAGCCCGTACGTTCTTCGACGCTGTGCCGGCGCTGGCGCGTAAGCTGCAGACGCTCATGGATGTGGGTTTGTCCTACATCAAGCTCGGCCAGTCGGCGACAACGCTATCGGGCGGTGAAGCACAGCGTGTGAAGCTGTCTCGTGAGCTGTCCAAGCGCGATACGGGCAAAACGCTATACATCCTCGATGAGCCGACCACGGGCCTGCATTTCGCGGACATTCAGCAACTGCTGGACGTCCTGCATCGCTTACGCGACCACGGCAACACAGTGGTGGTGATCGAGCACAACCTGGACGTGATCAAGACAGCCGACTGGCTGGTGGACCTTGGCCCGGAAGGTGGCTCCAAAGGTGGCCAGATCATTGCCACCGGTACCCCTGAACAGGTCGCCGCGATGAAGCAGTCCTACACCGGCCACTACCTCAAGCCACTGTTGGAGCGTGATCGCATGTGATGGCGTGATTCACACCCGCAAACGAAAAAGCCCCTGTCATAGCAGTCATGACAGGGGCTTTTTTTTGGACGCAAATCAGAACTGCGATTGCAAGTAGTTTTCCAGACCAATGGATTTGATCAAACCCATCTGCTTTTCGAGCCAGTAGGTGTGGTCTTCTTCGGTGTCCGCCAGTTGCACCCTCAGGATGTCGCGGCTGACGTAGTCCTTGTGCTGCTCGCAGAGGGCGATGCCCTTGCACAGCGCGGCGCGAACCTTGTACTCAAGGCGCAGATCACTGGCGAGCATCTCAGGGACCGTGGTGCCCACATCCAGATCGTCGGGACGCATGCGCGGCGTACCTTCGAGCATCAGAATCCGACGCATCAACGCATCAGCGTGTTGTGCCTCTTCTTCCATCTCATGGTTAATACGCTCGTACAGCTTGCTGAAACCCCAATCCTCATACATCCGCGAGTGGATGAAGTATTGGTCGCGTGCAGCCAGTTCGCCGGTCAGCAGCGTGTTGAGGTAATCGATGACGTCCGGGTGGCCTTGCATCGCCGTGAATCTCCTTCGTGAAAGACGACAGTTTGAACCAACATGCGCACAAGGTCGACTTTTCAGAGGCAGAAAAACGTAGAAAATCAGTGAATTTCTGACATTTGGTGCCGAAAATACGAGTAAATGAGGAGGGTTCTCTTTATCACTAGCGATCAGCGCAATAATCATCCATTTCAAGTGATAACGCGTTGTATTCGCCTGAATTTCGCGCAACAAAAAACCGGGCACTAGGCCCGGTTCTTCGTAACGACTGACGTCTTATTCAGCAGCTTCTACAGAGCCACCGACAGGACGATCAACCAGTTCGACGTACGCCATAGGAGCGTTGTCGCCAGCGCGGAAACCGCACTTCAGGATGCGCAGGTAGCCACCCTCACGGGTTGCATAACGCTTGCCCAGATCGTTGAACAGCTTACCAACCATTTCTTTCGAACGAGTACGGTCGAAAGCCAGACGGCGGTTTGCAACGCTGTCTACCTTGGCCAGGGTGATCAGCGGCTCGGCAACGCGGCGCAGTTCCTTGGCTTTTGGCAGGGTAGTTTTGATCAGCTCGTGCTCGAACAGCGACACCGCCATGTTCTGGAACATAGCCTTGCGGTGAGAGCTGGTACGGCTCAGGTGACGTCCACTTTTACGATGACGCATGGTTCATTCCTTACCAAACACAACGTTCGGTGATTACGACGATCAGGCAGTCGCCTTGTCGTCCTTCTTAAGACTTGCAGGCGGCCAGTTGTCGAGGCGCATGCCGAGGGAGAGACCACGAGAAGCCAGAACGTCCTTGATTTCAGTCAGGGACTTCTTGCCCAGGTTCGGAGTCTTCAACAGTTCTACTTCGGTGCGCTGAATCAGATCGCCGATGTAGTAAATGTTCTCCGCCTTAAGGCAGTTGGCCGAACGTACGGTCAGTTCCAAATCGTCAACCGGACGAAGCAGGATCGGATCAATCTCGTCTTCCTGTTCGACTACAACCGGTTCACTGTCACCTTTGAGGTCGACGAACGCAGCCAACTGCTGTTGCAGAATGGTTGCAGCACGGCGGATAGCCTCTTCAGGATCCAGAGTACCGTTGGTTTCCAGATCGATAACCAGTTTGTCCAGGTTGGTACGTTGTTCGACACGGGCGTTTTCCACCACGTATGCGATACGACGAACCGGGCTGAACGAAGAGTCGAGCTGCAAGCGACCGATGCTGCGGCTTTCGTCTTCATCGCTCTGACGCGAGTCTGCTGGTTCATAACCGCGACCACGAGCTACAACGAGCTTCATGTTCAGGGCGCCGTTAGACGCCAGGTTAGCGATTACGTGATCGGGGTTAACGATCTCGACATCATGATCCAGCTGAATATCGGCAGCGGTAACCACCCCCGAACCCTTCTTCGACAAGGTCAGCGTAACTTCGTCTCGACCGTGCAGCTTGATAGCCAGACCTTTGAGGTTCAACAGGATTTCAATGACGTCTTCCTGTACACCTTCGATTGCGCTGTACTCATGGAGTACACCGTCAATCTCGGCCTCGACTACTGCACAGCCGGGCATGGAGGACAACAGGATGCGGCGCAGCGCGTTGCCCAGGGTATGGCCGAAACCACGCTCGAGAGGCTCGAGAGTGATTTTGGCGCGGGTTGGACTGACAACCTGCACGTCGATGTGACGAGGTGTCAGAAACTCATTTACCGAAATCTGCATGGATGCACCTATTTTCTAGCCCTTACTTGGAGTAGAGCTCGACAATCAGGCTTTCGTTGATGTCGGCGGACAGATCACTGCGAGCTGGAACGCTTTTGAAAACGCCAGATTTCTTCTCAGTGTCTACTTCTACCCATTCTACGCGGCCACGTTGGGCACACAGATCGAGAGCCTGGACAATACGCAGTTGGTTCTTCGCTTTTTCACGAATAGCAACGACGTCGCCAGCGCGAACCTGGAAGGACGGAACGTTAACGGTTTTGCCGTTTACGCTAACCGACTTGTGCGATACCAGCTGACGCGATTCGGCACGAGTCGAGCCGAAGCCCATGCGGTATACAACGTTGTCCAGACGGCATTCGAGCAGTTGCAGCAGGTTCTCACCAGTAGCGCCTTTCTTGCTGGCAGCTTGCTTGTAGTAACCGCTGAACTGACGCTCGAGAACGCCATAGATACGACGGACCTTCTGCTTTTCACGCAGTTGGGTACCGTAGTCGGACTGGCGACCGCGGCGTTGGCCGTGGATACCAGGTGCTGCTTCAATGTTGCACTTCGATTCGATAGCGCGCACGCCGCTCTTCAGGAAGAGATCGGTGCCTTCGCGACGAGCGAGTTTGCATTTTGGACCAATGTAACGAGCCATTCTTTACAATCTCCTGGATTACACGCGGCGCTTCTTCGGCGGACGGCACCCGTTGTGCGGGATAGGCGTCACGTCGGTGATGCTGGCGATCTTGTAGCCACAGCCGTTCAAAGCACGGACAGCGGATTCACGACCTGGACCTGGACCTTTGACGTTGACGTCGAGGTTTTTCAGGCCGTATTCCAGCGCAGCTTGCCCAGCACGCTCAGCAGCTACCTGAGCAGCGAACGGGGTGGACTTACGGGAACCGCGGAAACCCGAACCACCGGAGGTAGCCCAGGAAAGAGCGTTACCTTGACGGTCGGTGATGGTCACGATGGTGTTGTTAAAAGATGCATGGATGTGGGCGATGCCATCAACCACTGTCTTTTTAACTTTTTTACGAGGACGAGCAGCAGGTTTTGCCATGATTTAATTCCTGTCGATTCGCTGGGGCGATTACTTGCGGATCGGCTTACGCGGACCTTTACGGGTACGCGCGTTAGTCTTGGTACGCTGACCGCGTACTGGAAGACCACGACGATGACGCAGACCGCGATAGCAACCGAGGTCCATCAAGCGCTTGATTTTCATGTTGATTTCGCGACGCAGGTCACCTTCAGTGGTGAACTTCGCGACTTCGCCACGCAGCTGTTCAATCTGCTCGTCGCTCAGATCTTTGATCTTTGCCGCCGGGTTGACCCCGGTGACAGCACAGATTTTCTGTGCAGTCGTGCGACCAACACCATAGATGTAGGTCAGCGAGATAACAGTATGCTTGTTATCTGGAATGTTAACGCCTGCAATACGGGCCATTCAGTGGGACTCCAATTGACAGCTACCTACGCCCCGGAAGCCAAGAAATAGGGCGCGAGATAATATCGCTGTAATAACAAATAATCAACCCAGCAGCGCACTAGCTGCTGGGCTTTTAGCACAGATCACACTCAGCCTTGGCGCTGCTTGTGACGTGGTTCCGCGCTGCAAATTACTCGAACAACACCTTCGCGGCAAACAATCTTGCAGTTACGGCACAGCTTTTTCACCGATGCACGAACTTTCATCACCAACTCCTCGAACCTTATGGGTGCTTCAGCGCAGCATGCCGCTGCCGTAGCCCTTCAGGTTGGCTTTCTTCATCAGGGATTCATACTGGTGCGAAACGAGGTGAGATTGCACTTGGGACATGAAGTCCATTACAACCACGACCACGATCAGCAACGAGGTCCCACCAAGGTAGAACGGCACGTTGGCAGCCACCACCAGGAACTGGGGAAGCAGGCACACGGCCATCATATAAAGAGCACCGAACATGGTCAGACGAGTCAGAACGCCATCAATATAGCGTGCCGACTGTTCACCAGGACGGATACCCGGAATAAAGGCACCGGACTTCTTCAGGTTTTCCGCTACGTCTTTCGGATTGAACATCAACGCCGTATAGAAGAAGCAGAAGAAAATAATCCCTGCACTAAACAGCAGAATATTCAACGGCTGACCAGGAGCGATCGACTGCGAGATGTCCTGCAACCAGCCCATACCTTCAGACTGACCGAACCAGGCACCCAGCGAAGCCGGGAACAGCAAAATGCTGCTCGCAAAAATGGCCGGGATTACACCAGCCATGTTCACTTTCAGCGGCAAGTGGCTAGTCTGCGCTGCGAAGACCTTGCGGCCCTGCTGACGCTTGGCGTAGTGAACAGCGATACGACGCTGACCACGCTCAATGAACACCACAAAACCGATAATCGCTACTGCCAGCAAACCGATGGCGACCAAAGCGAAAATGTTGATATCACCCTGACGTGCAGACTCGAAAGACTGCCCGATCGCTCTCGGAAGACCGGCGACGATACCCGAAAAAATCAACATCGAGATACCGTTACCAACACCGCGCTCTGTGATCTGCTCGCCCAGCCACATCATGAACAGTGCACCAGCCACGAAGGTGGTGACCGCCACGAAGTGGAAGCCGATATCTGCAGAGAAAGCAACGCCCTGACCGGCCAGGCCAATGGACATGCCAATAGCTTGAACCAGAGCCAGGACGACGGTGCCATAGCGGGTGTATTGGCTGATCTTGCGACGACCAGCCTCACCTTCCTTCTTCAACTGCTCCAGCTGTGGGCTGACAGCGGTCATGAGCTGCATGATGATCGATGCCGAAATGTACGGCATGATCCCCAGTGCAAAGATGCTCATGCGCTCCAGCGCACCACCGGAAAACATGTTGAACAAGCTAAGAATGGTCCCCTCATTCTGTCGAAACAGGTCCGCCAGCCGATCGGGGTTGATACCTGGAACTGGGATATGCGCGCCGATCCGGTAGACGATAATCGCCAGGAACAGAAAACGCAGACGAGCCCAGAGCTCGGACAACCCGCCACTTTTGCTGAGCGCTGAGAGAGCACCTTGCTTAGCCATTTATTCCTCGAACTTGCCGCCAGCTGCTTCGATAGCCGCACGCGCACCTTTGGTGGCTGCGATACCTTTAAGGGTGACTGCGCGAGCAACCTCACCGGACAGCATGATTTTCACGCGCTGTACGTTTTGGTTGATCACGTTGGCATCCTTCAGGGACTGCACAGTTACGACGCCTTCAACCTTTGCCAGCTCGGAAGTGCGAACTTCTGCACGATCCATAGCTTTCAAGGAGACGAAGCCGAACTTGGGCAGGCGACGGTGCAACGGCTGTTGGCCGCCTTCGAAGCCCGGAGCGATGGTGCCACCGGAGCGGGAGGTCTGACCTTTGTGGCCGCGGCCACCTGTCTTACCCAAACCGCTACCGATACCACGGCCCGGACGATGCTTCTCGCGACGGGAACCCGGCGCAGGACTCAGATCATTGAGTTTCATCGATTAACCCTCGACGCGCAGCATGTAGTAAGCCTTGTTGATCATCCCACGGTTTTCCGGGGTATCAGCGACTTCTACAGTGTGACCGATGCGACGCAGACCCAGACCCTTAACGCACAGTTTGTGGTTAGGGATGCGGCCGGTCATGCTTTTGATCAAAGTGACTTTAACGGTAGCCATGATCAGATGATCTCCTCAACGTTCAGGCCGCGCTTGGCAGCGATGGACTCAGGAGACTGCATGGACTTCAAACCCTTGAACGTTGCGTGAACAACGTTGACCGGGTTGGTCGAACCGTAGCACTTGGCCAGAACGTTCTGAACGCCAGCAACTTCCAGGACAGCACGCATTGCGCCGCCGGCGATGATGCCAGTACCTTCAGAAGCAGGCTGCATGTAAACCTTCGAAGCGCCGTGAGCGGACTTCATGGCGTACTGCAGAGTGGTGCCGTTCAGGTCAACCTGGATCATGTTGCGGCGAGCAGCTTCCATGGCCTTCTGGATTGCAGCAGGCACTTCACGGGATTTGCCACGGCCGAAGCCAACACGCCCTTTACCATCACCTACCACGGTCAACGCGGTGAAAGTGAAGATACGGCCGCCTTTTACGGTTTTTGCTACGCGATTAACTTGAACCAGCTTCTCGATGTAGCCTTCGTCGCGTTTTTGGTCGTTATTTGCCATAACTTAGAACTCCAGCCCGCCTTCACGAGCAGCATCAGCCAGCGCCTTGACGCGACCGTGGTACTTGAAGCCGGAACGATCAAAAGCCACTTGCGATACACCAGCGGCTTTCGCACGCTCAGCGATCAGCTGGCCAACTTTAGTGGCCGCGTCGATGTTGCCAGTGGCGCCATCACGCAGTTCTTTGTCCAAAGTCGAGGCATTTGCCAGGACTTTGCTGCCGTCGGCCGAGATGACCTGGGCGTAAATGTGCTGCGAAGAGCGGTACACGCAGAGACGCACGACTTCGAGTTCGTGCATTTTCAGGCGTGCTTTGCGAGCGCGACGCAGTCGGGTAACTTTTTTGACGGTCATTTGCTATGCCCTACTTCTTCTTGGCTTCTTTACGACGGACAACTTCGTCCGCGTAACGCACGCCTTTGCCTTTGTACGGCTCTGGACGACGGAAGTCGCGGATTTCCGCGGCCACTTGACCAACCAGCTGCTTATCGATGCCCTTGATCAGGATATCGGTCTGGCTCGGGGTCTCAGCGGTAACGCCTTCCGGCAGTTCGTAGTCCACTGGGTGCGAGAAGCCAAGTGCCAGGTTCAGCACCGAGCCTTTTGCTTGCGCTTTGTAACCAACACCGACCAGCTGGAGCTTGCGCTCGAAGCCTTGGCTTACGCCCTGGACCATGTTGTTTACCAACGCACGAGTGGTACCGGCCATTGCGCGAGTCTGTTGATCGCCATTGCGAGCAGCGAAACGCAGCTCACCAGCTTCTTCAACGATCTCAACGGACGAATGAATGTTCAGGTCCAGAGTGCCTTTTGCACCCTTCACCGAAAGCTGCTGGCCGACGAGTTTGACTTCGACGCCTGCTGGCAGCTTAACGGGGTTCTTAGCTACGCGTGACATGCTTATCCCCCCTTAGAACACTGTGCAAAGCACTTCGCCGCCGACACCGGCAGCGCGCGCAGCACGATCCGTCATCACACCTTTGTTGGTGGAGACGATAGACACACCGAGACCGCCACGAACTTTTGGCAGATCATCGACGGACTTGTACTGGCGCAGGCCTGGACGGCTGACGCGCTTGACTTCTTCGATGACCGGACGGCCTTCGAAGTACTTCAGCTCGATGGACAGCAGTGGTTTGATTTCGCTGCTGATCTGATAACCCGCAATGTAACCTTCGTCCTTCAGGACTTTGGCAACAGCTACCTTCAACGTGGAAGATGGCATGCTTACGACGGACTTTTCAGCCATCTGGGCATTACGGATACGAGTTAGCATGTCCGCTAACGGGTCCTGCATACTCATGGGCTAGACGCTCCTGATACAAAAAAAATAAGCCTTGCGGCTACAGCTTATCGCCTTGAAATTCCGGGCACGTGAAAACACGGGCTCTGGCGAGCCGGCAATTCTAGACGCACCCCGGAAACGAATCAAGCCCCAAAAGGGGCTTGATTGAATTCAGGTGTCGCGCTGGTCGGATGCCGAGGCGTCGTGCAGCGCGAAACGAGAAGTATTGCTTACCAGCTGGCTTTAACCAGACCTGGTACGTCACCACGCATTGCCGCTTCACGCAGTTTGTTACGGCCCAGGCCGAACTTGCGGTAAACGCCGTGCGGACGACCAGTCAGGCGGCAACGGTTACGCATGCGCGAAGCGCTTGCGTCACGTGGTTGCTTCTGCAGCGCAACGGTAGCTTCCCAACGTGCTTCTGGACTTGCGTTCAGATCCACGATGATTGCTTTCAGCGCTGCACGCTTGGTGGCGTACTTGGCAACGGTGAGCTGACGCTTCAGCTCACGGTTTTTCATGCTCTTCTTGGCCATGGTCCTACTCCAATCAGTTGCGGAACGGGAACTTGAAAGCACGCAGCAATGCGCGACCTTCGTCGTCCGAACGAGCAGTGGTGGTCAGGGTAATGTCCAGACCGCGCAGGGCATCGATCTTGTCGTAATCGATTTCCGGGAAAATGATCTGCTCTTTTACGCCCATGCTGTAGTTGCCACGACCATCGAAGGACTTGGCATTCAGGCCGCGGAAGTCGCGAACCCGTGGCAGGGAGATCGACAGCAGACGATCCAGGAACTCATACATACGCTCGCGGCGCAGGGTCACTTTGACGCCGATCGGCCAACCTTCACGGACTTTAAAGCCAGCGATGGATTTCCGAGCGTGAGTCACAACGACTTTCTGGCCGGTGATCTTTTCCAGGTCTGCAACTGCGTGCTCGATGATTTTTTTGTCGCCGATCGCTTCGCCCAGACCCATGTTCAGGGTGATCTTGGTAATGCGTGGAACTTCCATCACGTTCGCCAGCTTAAGTTCTTCCTTAAGCTTCGGTGCGATTTCCTTCCAGTAAATCTCTTTCAGTCGTGCCATGGTCTTCTACCTAGCAGTGTTCAAGCATCAACCGCTTTTTGGGTCGACTTGAAGACACGAATTTTTTTGCCATCTTCAACTTTGAAACCAACGCGGTCAGCCTTGTTGGTTGCACTGTTGAAAATGGCGACGTTGGAAGCGTGCAGTGGCGCTTCTTTCTCGACGATACCGCCCTGTACGCCCGACATCGGGTTAGGCTTGGTATGACGCTTCACCAGGTTGATCCCACCAACGACCAGACGGTCATCAGCGAGAACCTTGAGCACCTTACCGCGCTTACCTTTGTCTTTGCCGGCGATCACGATGATCTCGTCGTCACGACGAATCTTTTGCATGTCGGATCTCCTTACAGCACTTCTGGGGCGAGCGAGACGATCTTCATGAACTTCTCAGTACGAAGTTCACGGGTCACTGGCCCAAAGATACGGGTGCCGATCGGCTCTTGCTTGTTGTTCAACAGAACAGCAGCGTTGCCGTCAAAGCGGATGATGGAGCCGTCTGCACGACGAACACCGTGGCGAGTGCGGACTACAACAGCAGTCATCACCTGGCCTTTTTTCACCTTACCGCGCGGAATTGCTTCCTTGACGGTCACTTTGATGATGTCACCGATACCAGCGTAACGACGATGAGAGCCACCAAGCACCTTGATGCACATAACGCGGCGAGCGCCGCTGTTATCGGCCACATCGAGCATGGATTGAGTCTGAATCATATAATTTCTCCGACCCCTAGCCCTTAGACTTCCACAGCGCGTTCGAGAATATCAACCAGCGCCCAAGACTTGGTCTTGGCCATCGGACGAGTTTCACGAATCGTGACCTTGTCGCCGATGTGGCACTGATTGGTTTCGTCGTGCGCGTGCAGCTTAGTCGAACGCTTAACGTATTTACCGTAGATAGGGTGCTTAACGCGACGCTCGATCAGTACGGTGATGGTCTTGTCCATCTTGTCGCTGACGACACGGCCAGTCAGCGTACGGACGGTTTTTTCGGCTTCAGCCATGATTACTTACCTGCCTGCTGGTTGAGCACAGTCTTCACGCGAGCGATGTCACGCTTAACTTGCGAGAGCAGGTGAGACTGCCCCAACTGGCCAGTTGCTTTCTGCATACGCAGATTGAACTGGTCGCGCAGCAAGCCGAGCAGTTGCTCGTTCAGTTGCTGTGCTGATTTTTCACGAAGTTCATTCGCTTTCATCACATCACCGTCCGCTTAACAAAGGAGGTGGCGAGTGGCAGCTTCGCAGCAGCCAGGGCAAATGCCTCACGCGCCAACTCTTCGGAAACACCCTCGATTTCATACAGGACTTTGCCTGGCTGAATCTGGGCAACCCAGTACTCCACGTTACCCTTACCTTTACCCATCCGAACTTCGAGGGGCTTTTTGGAAATCGGCTTGTCCGGGAATACACGGATCCAGATCTTGCCACCACGTTTTACGTGACGGGTCAGGGCACGACGCGCTGACTCGATCTGACGAGCGGTGAGACGACCACGAGCAACAGACTTCAGCGCGAACTCGCCGAAGCTGACTTTGCTACCGCGCAGTGCCAGACCACGGTTGTGGCCGGTCATTTGCTTGCGGAACTTCGTACGCTTTGGTTGCAACATTTGGCGTACCCCTTACTTAGCAGCTTTTTTACGAGGCGCTGGTGCTTGTGGTTTCAGTTCTTCTTGGCGACCACCAATTACTTCGCCTTTGAAGATCCAAACCTTTACACCGATCACACCGTAAGTGGTGTGAGCTTCGTAGTTGGCATAGTCGATGTCGGCACGCAGGGTGTGCAGTGGCACACGACCTTCGCGATACCATTCAGTACGTGCGATTTCAGCACCGCCGAGACGACCGCTCACTTGGATTTTGATGCCCTTGGCACCAATGCGCATTGCGTTCTGTACGGCGCGTTTCATGGCGCGACGGAACATCACACGACGCTCCAGCTGCTGAGCTACGCTCTGAGCAACCAGCATACCGTCGAGCTCCGGCTTGCGGATCTCTTCGATATTGATGTGCACAGGCACACCCATTTGCTTGGTCAGGTCCTGACGCAGTTTCTCAACATCTTCACCTTTCTTCCCGATAACGATACCTGGACGAGCGGTGTGGATGGTGATGCGTGCAGTTTGAGCCGGACGATGGATATCGATACGGCTAACGGACGCGCTTTTTAGTTTGTCTTGGAGATACTCACGCACCTTCAGATCTGCGAGCAAATAGTCCGCATAAGTCCGACCGTCTGCGTACCAGACGGAGGTGTGCTCCTTGACGATTCCCAGGCGAATGCCAATGGGATGTACTTTCTGACCCATCTCTTCGACTCCGTTACTTGTCAGCAACCTTGACAGTGATATGGCAAGACCGCTTGACGATGCGATCAGCACGGCCTTTGGCACGTGGCATGATGCGCTTCAGCGAACGCCCTTCGTTGACGAAAACGGTGCTGACTTTCAGGTCATCAACGTCTGCGCCTTCGTTGTGCTCGGCGTTGGCTACGGCCGACTCCAGCACTTTCTTCATGATCTCGGCGGCTTTCTTACTGCTGAAAGCCAACAGGTTGAGCGCTTCGCCCACCTTCTTCCCGCGGATCTGGTCGGCGACCAAGCGGGCTTTCTGGGCGGAGATTCGAGCGCCCGACAACTTAGCGGCTACTTCCATCGTTCCTTACCCCTTAACGCTTGGCTTTCTTGTCAGCCACGTGCCCGCGATATGTACGGGTACCGGCGAACTCGCCCAGTTTGTGGCCGACCATGTCTTCGTTCACGAGAACAGGAACATGCTGACGACCGTTATGCACAGCAATGGTCAAACCGACCATTTGTGGCAGGATCATCGAACGACGCGACCAGGTCTTAACTGGTTTGCGATCGTTCTTTTCCGCCGCCACTTCGATCTTCTTCAGTAGGTGAAGATCAATAAAAGGACCTTTTTTCAGAGAACGTGGCACTGTCGTATCCCTCTATTTACTTGCGACGACGGACGATCATTTTGTCGGTACGCTTATTACCACGAGTCTTCGCGCCCTTAGTCGGGAAGCCCCACGGCGATACCGGATGACGACCACCAGAGGTACGACCTTCACCACCACCATGTGGGTGGTCAACCGGGTTCATGGCAACACCACGAACGGTTGGGCGAACGCCACGCCAGCGCTTGGCACCCGCTTTACCCAGCGAACGCAGGCTGTGCTCGGAGTTCGAAACTTCACCCAGAGTTGCACGGCATTCGGACAGGACTTTACGCATTTCACCGGAGCGAAGACGCAGAGTCACGTAGACACCTTCACGAGCGACCAACTGAGCCGAAGCGCCAGCGGAACGAGCGATCTGTGCACCTTTACCAGGCTTCAGTTCGATACCGTGAACAGTGGAACCCACTGGGATGTTGCGCAGTTGCAGAGCGTTACCTGGCTTGATTGGAGCCAGAGCGCCTGCGATCAGCTGGTCGCCAGCACTCACGCCTTTAGGCGCGATGATGTAACGACGCTCGCCGTCTGCGTACAGCAGCAGGGCGATGTGAGCAGTACGGTTTGGATCGTATTCGATACGCTCGACGGTGGCAGTGATGCCATCCTTGTCGTTGCGACGGAAGTCGACCAGACGGTAATGCTGCTTATGACCACCACCTACGTGACGTGTAGTGATACGGCCATTGTTGTTACGACCACCAGACTTCGATTTTTTCTCGAGCAGCGGTGCGTGAGGAGCGCCTTTATGCAGCTCCTGGTTGACCACCTTGACCACAAAACGGCGGCCAGGGGAAGTCGGTTTGCATTTAACGATTGCCATGATGCACCCCTTCCTTACTCAGCACTGCTGCTGAAATCGAGATCTTGGCCTGGCTGAAGGGAGATAACTGCCTTCTTCCAGTCATTACGCTTGCCCAGACCGCGAGCAGTGCGCTTGGTTTTACCCAGAACATTCAGGGTAGTCACGCGCTCTACTTTCACGCTGAACAGGCTTTCGACGGCCTTCTTGATTTCCAGCTTGGTTGCATCAGTAGCAACCTTGAAAACGAACTGACCTTTTTTGTCTGCCAGAACCGTAGCCTTCTCGGAAACGTGCGGGCCAAGCAGAACTTTAAATACGCGTTCCTGGTTCATCCCAGCAGCTCCTCGAATTTCTTCACGGCCGACACAGTGATCAACACTTTGTCGTATGCGATCAGACTAACTGGATCGGAACCTTGCACGTCACGTACATCAACGTGTGGCAGGTTACGAGCAGCCAGGTACAGGTTCTGATCAACAGCGTCCGACACGATCAAAACGTCGGTCAGGCTCATGTTGTTCAGCTTGCCCAGCAGGTCTTTGGTTTTCGGCGACTCAACGGCGAAATCCTGAACCACGACCAGACGATCAGTACGAACCAGCTCAGCGAGGATGGAGCGCAGTGCTGCGCGGTACATCTTCTTGTTGAGCTTCTGAGAGTGGTCCTGAGGACGTGCTGCAAAAGTGGTACCGCCGCCACGCCAGATTGGGCTACGGATAGTACCGGCACGAGCACGGCCAGTACCCTTCTGACGCCATGGGCGCTTACCGCCACCGGAAACGTCGGAACGGGTCTTTTGCTGCTTGCTACCTTGACGGCCGCCAGCCATGTAGGCCACGACTGCTTGGTGAACCAGCGTCTCGTTGAACTCGCCGCCAAATGTCAGTTCGGAAACTTCGATCGCTTGAGCGTCATTTACATTTAATTGCATGTCAGCTTCCCCTTAACCGCGAGCCTTGGCTGCTGGACGTACAACCACGTTGCCGCCAGTAGCGCCAGGAACAGCGCCCTTGACCAACAACAGATTGCGTTCAGCGTCCACGCGCACTACTTCCAGGGACTGCACGGTCACGCGCTCAGCGCCCATATGACCGGACATTTTTTTGCCCTTGAATACACGACCAGGAGTCTGGCACTGGCCGATAGAGCCCGGGACGCGGTGGGAAACGGAGTTACCGTGGGTGTTGTCCTGACCGCGGAAATTCCAACGCTTGATGGTACCGGCGAAGCCTTTACCTTTCGACTGGCCGGTAACATCTACCAGTTGGCCAGCTGCGAAGATTTCTGCATTGATCAGATCGCCAGCCTTGTATTCGCCTTCTTCAAGACGAAATTCCAGGACGGTACGACCAGCGGCAACGTTCGCTTTAGCGAAGTGACCTGCCTGAGCTGCAGTCACGCGCGAAGCACGACGCTCACCGACAGTGACTTGCACTGCACGATAGCCATCGCTTTCTTCGGTTTTGAACTGGGTGACGCGATTCGGCTCGATCTCAATGACCGTGACCGGAATGGAGACACCTTCTTCGGTGAAAATACGGGTCATGCCCGCTTTTCGACCGACTACACCAATAGTCATGTTGTAAACCTCATGAGTGTACGGGGCTTTCACCCGCTATGGCCGCCCATTTCAGAGCGTTACACGACCAAGACCCGAGTCTTAGCCGAGGCTGATCTGCACTTCCACGCCTGCCGCAAGATCAAGCTTCATAAGTGCATCAACGGTTTTATCCGTTGGCTGGACGATGTCCAGAACACGCTTATGAGTGCGGATCTCGTACTGGTCACGCGCATCTTTATTGACGTGCGGGGAGACCAGAACGGTGAACCGCTCTTTACGGGTTGGCAGTGGAATTGGACCACGCACTTGAGCACCAGTACGTTTCGCGGTTTCCACGATTTCCTGGGTGGATTGGTCGATCAGGCGATGGTCAAAGGCCTTCAACCTGATACGGATTTGCTGATTTTGCATTGGATTTCAGACTCCGGCTGCTATTCCCACCGAGCGCAATACGCCCGTTAAAAGGAGGCGCAATTCTATAGACGGCCCTGATAGGTGTCAACCCAATAAAAAAGGCCCCCGCTAAGCGGGGGCCTTCTCAAAAAATCGAGCTATCTCAGAAGAGATAATTACTCGATGATTTTAGCTACAACGCCAGCACCAACGGTACGGCCGCCTTCGCGGATAGCGAAACGCAGGCCGTCTTCCATTGCGATGGTTTTGATCAGGGTAACAGTCATCTGAATGTTGTCACCTGGCATTACCATCTCAACGCCTTCTGGCAGTTCGCAGTTACCAGTCACGTCAGTAGTACGGAAGTAGAACTGTGGACGGTAGCCTTTGAAGAAAGGAGTATGGCGACCGCCTTCTTCTTTCGACAGAACGTAGACTTCTGCGGTGAACTTGGTGTGCGGCTTGACCGAACCTGGCTTGACCAGAACCTGACCACGCTCAACGTCGTCACGCTTGGTGCCACGCAGCAGAACGCCGCAGTTCTCGCCAGCACGACCTTCGTCCAGCAGCTTGCGGAACATCTCAACACCGGTGCAGGTGGTGGTGGTGGTGTCACGCAGACCAACGATTTCCAGAGCGTCTTGAACGCGGACGATGCCACGCTCGATACGACCGGTAACAACGGTACCACGACCCGAGATCGAGAATACGTCTTCGATTGGCATCAGGAACGGCTTGTCGATAGCACGCTCAGGCTCTGGGATGTAGCTGTCCAGAGTCTCAACCAGCTTCTTGACAGCGGTGGTGCCCATTTCGTTGTCGTCTTTGCCTTCCAGCGCCATACGAGCAGAACCGATGATGATCGGAGTGTCGTCGCCTGGGAAGTCGTAGGTGGACAGCAGGTCACGAACTTCCATCTCGACCAGTTCCAGCAGCTCAGCGTCGTCTACCAGGTCAGCCTTGTTCAGGAAAACCACGATGTACGGAACGCCTACCTGACGGGACAGCAGGATGTGCTCACGGGTTTGTGGCATCGGACCATCAGCGGCCGAGCAAACCAGGATCGCGCCGTCCATCTGGGCAGCACCGGTGATCATGTTCTTCACGTAGTCAGCGTGACCTGGGCAGTCAACGTGAGCGTAGTGACGAATTTTCGAGTTGTACTCGACGTGCGCGGTATTGATGGTGATACCGCGAGCCTTTTCTTCTGGAGCCGAGTCGATCTTGTCGAACTCAACAACGGCCGAACCGAAAACTTCGGAGCAGACGCGAGTCAGAGCAGCGGTCAGAGTGGTTTTACCGTGGTCAACGTGACCGATGGTGCCAACGTTGACGTGCGGAAGGGAACGATCAAATTTTTCTTTAGCCACGACAGTGAACTCCTAGCCTAAAGGGGCTGAATCAGCCTTGTTTTTTAACGAGAGCTTCGACGATGTTCGACGGAGCTTCGGAGTATTTGGAGAATTCCATAGAGTAGCTTGCGCGACCCTGAGACATGGATCGAACGTCGGTCGCGTAACCGAACATTTCACCCAACGGAACCTCGGCGCGGATAACCTTGCCGGAAACCGTATCTTCCATACCCTGGATCATGCCGCGACGACGGTTCAGGTCACCCATCACGTCACCCATGTAGTCCTCAGGTGTTACAACTTCTACCTTCATGATCGGCTCAAGCACCACACCACCGCCCTTCTGGGCCAGTTGCTTGGTCGCCATGGAGGCAGCCACCTTGAACGCCATCTCGTTGGAGTCGACGTCGTGGTAAGAACCATCAAAGACGGTCGCCTTCAGGCCAATGAGCGGATAGCCGGCAACAACACCGTTCTTCATCTGCTCTTCAATGCCTTTCTGGATAGCCGGGATGTATTCCTTAGGAACCACACCACCCACCACTTCGTTCAGGAATTGCAGACCTTCCTGACCTTCGTCAGCAGGTGCAAAACGGATCCAGCAGTGACCAAACTGACCACGACCGCCGGACTGACGAACGAACTTGCCTTCGATCTCGCAGTTCTTCGTGATCTTCTCACGATAAGAAACCTGCGGTTTACCGATGTTGGCTTCGACGTTGAACTCACGGCGCATCCGGTCAACCAGGATGTCCAGGTGCAATTCGCCCATACCAGAGATGATCGTTTGACCAGTCTCTTCATCGGTCTTGACGCGGAAAGAAGGGTCTTCCTGAGCCAGCTTGCTCAGAGCGATACCCATTTTTTCCTGGTCATCTTTGGTTTTCGGCTCAACAGCAACCGAAATAACCGGCTCTGGGAAGTCCATACGCTCGAGGATGATTGGCTTATCCAGGGCGCACAGGGTTTCACCGGTGGTTACATCTTTCATGCCGATTAGGGCAGCGATGTCACCCGCCAGTACTTCCTTGATTTCTTCACGGGTGTTGGCATGCATCTGAACCATACGGCCCACACGCTCTTTCTTGCCTTTCACCGAGTTCAGAACCGAGTCACCGGAGTTCAGAGCGCCCGAGTAGACGCGAACGAAAGTGATCGAACCCACGAACGGGTCGGTCGCGATCTTGAACGCCAGAGCCGAGAACGGCTCGTTGTCGTCGGCATGACGCTCGTCGTGACGAACGGCCGGATCGTCCTTGTCCAGCTCCTTGTCATCAGGGTTGATACCCTTGATGGCAGGAATTTCGACAGGCGCTGGCAAGTAGTCGACGACGGCGTCGAGAACCAGGGGAACACCCTTGTTCTTGAACGACGAACCGCAAACAGCGAGAACGATTTCACCGGCGATAGTACGCTGACGCAGAGCAGCCTTGATCTCTTCGATCGTCAGCTCTTCGCCTTCCAGGTACTTGTTCATCAGCTCTTCGGTGGCTTCAGCGGCAGCTTCAACCATGTTGTTGCGCCATTCTTCGGCCAGCTCTTGCAGCTCAGCAGGGATTGCTTCGCGACGAGGGGTCATGCCCTTGTCAGCGTCATCCCAGTAAACGGCTTCCATGGTCATCAGGTCGATCTGACCCTGGAAGTTGTCTTCCGAACCGATAGCAAGCTGGATAGGCACCGGAGTGTGACCCAGTCGCTTTTTGATCTGATCGACGACGCGCAGGAAGTTGGCACCAGCACGGTCCATCTTATTTACGTAAACAAGACGCGGAACGCCGTATTTGTTGGCCTGACGCCATACGGTTTCCGACTGAGGCTCAACACCCGAAGTACCGCAGAATACAACCACAGCACCGTCGAGTACACGCAGCGAACGCTCTACTTCAATGGTGAAGTCAACGTGGCCAGGGGTATCGATGATGTTGAAGCGATAGCGGTCTTTATGCTGCTTGACAGAGCCCTGCCAGAAAGCAGTGGTCGCAGCAGAAGTAATGGTAATACCACGCTCCTGCTCCTGCACCATCCAGTCCATGGTCGCGGCGCCATCATGCACCTCGCCCATTTTGTGGTTTACGCCAGTGTAAAAAAGGACGCGCTCGGTGGTGGTGGTTTTACCAGCATCCACGTGAGCAACGATACCAATGTTACGGTAGCGGTTAATCGGAGTAGTACGAGCCATAAAGCCCTCGCAAAAATAGTGACGCTGAGATTAGAAGCGGTAGTGCGAGAAAGCCTTGTTGGCTTCAGCCATACGGTGCACGTCTTCACGCTTCTTGACCGCAGCACCTTTGCCTTCAGCGGCGTCCAGCAATTCGCCAGCCAAGCGCAGAGCCATGGATTTCTCACCGCGCTTGCGCGCGAAGTCTACCAGCCAGCGCATTGCCAGCGCATTACGACGGGAAGGACGTACTTCAACCGGAACCTGGTAAGTAGCACCACCAACGCGGCGCGACTTCACTTCGACCAGCGGAGCGATGGCGTCGAGTGCTTTTTCGAAGAGTTCCAGGGGGTCGGTACCCGCCTTGCGTGCTTTAACGGTATCCAGAGCACCGTAAACAATACGCTCGGCAACGGCTTTCTTGCCGCTTTCCATTACGTGGTTCATGAACTTGGCGAGAATCTGGGATCCGTACTTCGGATCGTCAAGAATCTCACGCTTGGCTGCTACGCGACGTCTTGGCATTGATAAGCCCTCAAACGGTCTTCAGGTTCGCTCGGGACACACATCGAATGCGCTGCCCGACCTTACTCTTATCGACTCAATAAATTTAATAAACCGCAAAACGACCGAATTACTTCGGACGCTTGGTACCGTACTTCGAACGACCCTGGTTACGGCCTTTAACGCCGGAGGTATCCAGAGAGCCGCGAACGGTGTGGTAACGAACACCTGGCAAGTCTTTTACACGGCCGCCACGGATCAGGACGACGCTGTGCTCTTGCAGGTTGTGGCCTTCACCGCCGATGTACGAGGAAACCTCGAAACCGTTGGTCAGGCGCACACGGCATACTTTACGCAGTGCCGAGTTAGGTTTTTTCGGCGTGGTGGTGTACACACGAGTGCACACGCCACGACGTTGCGGGCAGTTCTGCAGCGCAGGTACGTCGGATTTCTCGACGATACGCTTACGCGGCTGACGTACCAGCTGGTTGATAGTTGCCATCTACTAGCTCCACTGTTGTCTTGCGACGCTATTGTCTTGCAAGAAAAGCAAAATGGCAGGACGCAAAGTCCCGCCAGATTTTGGGGTACAGGAGTCTAAAGAGGATCCTGCCCCCAGTCAAGACAGAGCCCCGAACCGTGCATCCGCCCTCCCCCGGCCAAAACAGACTGCCGGGGTCAGGTAGCTGCGCGAATCAGGGCCCTACTCTCAATTACTGCTCGAGTTCAACGCTTCGGTCAGCGCGGCTTCGACTTCACTCGCGCTCACACGCAACGGCTTCTCGGCATCACGACGACGCTTACGCTCGCTGTGATACGCCAGACCGGTACCGGCCGGGATCAGTCGACCCACTACCACGTTCTCTTTCAGGCCGCGCAGGTAATCGCGCTTGCCGGTTACGGCAGCTTCGGTCAGCACGCGCGTCGTTTCCTGGAAGGATGCCGCCGAGATGAACGACTCGGTGGACAACGATGCCTTGGTGATACCAAGCAGCACACGCGTGAATTTCGCGATGAACTTCTCGTCCTGCGCCAGGCGCTCGTTCTCGACCAGTACGTGGGTGAGTTCCATCTGGTCGCCCTTGATGAAGCTCGAATCACCCGACTCGCTGATCTCGACCTTACGCAGCATCTGACGAAGGATCGTTTCGATGTGCTTGTCGTTGATCTTCACGCCTTGCAGGCGGTAAACGTCCTGAATCTCGTTGACGATGTATTTCGCCAGCGCGCTCACACCCAGCAGACGCAGAATGTCGTGCGGATCGCTAGGACCGTCGGAGATAACCTCACCACGGTTGACTTGCTCACCTTCGAAGACGTTCAGGTGACGCCACTTAGGAATCAGCTCTTCGTACGGATCGCTACCGTCGTTCGGCGTAATCACCAGACGACGCTTGCCCTTGGTCTCTTTACCGAACGCGATCGTACCGCTGACTTCCGCCAGGATCGATGCTTCTTTCGGACGACGCGCTTCGAACAAGTCGGCAACCCGCGGCAGACCACCGGTGATGTCACGGGTCTTGGAAGTCTCTTGCGGGATACGGGCAATAACATCACCCACGCCCACCTGAGCACCGTCCGCAACACCCACCAGGGCGTTCGCCGGCAGGAAGTATTGAGCCGGTACGTCGGTACCTGGCAGCAACAGATCCTTGCCATCGACACCGACCATCTTGACCGCAGGGCGAATGTCTTTGCCTGCAGCAGGACGGTCTTTGGCGTCCAGTACTTCGATGTTGGTCAGACCGGTCAGTTCGTCGGTCTGGCGCTTGATCGTAATACCTTCTTCCATGCCCACGTAGGTCACGGTACCTTTCATTTCGGTAACGATCGGGTGGGTGTGCGGGTCCCACTTGGCCACGATAGAGCCAGCGTCGACCTTGTCGCCTTCCTTCACCGAGATCACAGCACCGTACGGCAGCTTGTAACGCTCGCGCTCGCGACCGAACTCGTCGGCGATCGCCAGTTCGCCGGAACGCGATACCGCGACCAGGTTGCCGTCGGCACGCTCAACGTGCTTCAGGTTGTGCAGACGGACTACACCGCCGTTCTTGACCTGAACGCTGTCAGCAGCGGAAGTACGGCTTGCCGCACCACCGATGTGGAACGTACGCATCGTCAGCTGGGTACCCGGCTCACCGATCGACTGGGCAGCGATAACGCCGACCGCTTCGCCGATGTTCACCTGGTGACCACGGGCCAGATCGCGGCCGTAGCACTTGGCGCAGATGCCGTAGCGGGTTTCGCAGCTGATCGGCGAACGCACGATCACTTCGTCGATGCTGTTCAGCTCGATGAACTCGACCCACTTCTCGTCTACCAGCGTGCCGGCAGGAACGATAACGTCTTCGGTGCCTGGCTTGAACACGTCACGGGCGATCACACGACCCAGTACACGCTCACCCAGAGGCTCTACAACGTCGCCGCCTTCAATGTGCGGCGTCATCAGCAGGCCCTGCTCGGTACCACAATCGACCTCGGTCACGACCAGGTCTTGCGCCACGTCTACCAGACGACGCGTCAGGTAACCGGAGTTCGCGGTTTTCAACGCGGTATCCGCAAGACCCTTACGCGCACCGTGAGTCGAGATGAAGTACTGGAGTACGCTCAGACCTTCACGGAAGTTCGCGGTGATCGGCGTCTCGATGATCGAGCCGTCCGGCTTGGCCATCAGACCACGCATACCGGCCAGCTGACGGATCTGTGCTGCGGAACCCCGCGCACCCGAGTCGGCCATCATGTACATCGAGTTGAACGATTCCTGGTCCACAGTCTCGCCATGACGGTCGACAACTTTCTCTTTCGAGAGGTTGGCCATCATCGCCTTGGAGACTTCATCGTTAGCCTTGGACCAGAGGTCGATTACCTTGTTGTATTTCTCGCCTTGGGTTACCAAGCCGGACGCATACTGGCTTTCGATCTCTTTAACTTCTTCGGTCGCGGTATCGATGATGCGAGCTTTCTCATCCGGGATAACGAAGTCGTTAACGCCGATGGAAACACCCGAGATCGTCGAGTAGGCAAAACCGGTGTACATCAGCTGGTCGGCGAAGATCACGGTCTCTTTCAGACCAACCACGCGGTAGCACTGGTTGATCAGCTTGGAGATCGCCTTTTTCTTCATCGGCTGGTTGACCACGTCGTACGACAGGCCAGCCGGGACCACTTGGAACAGCAGCGCACGGCCGACTGTAGTGTCGACGATACGGGTGTTCTTGACGCTGTTGCCGTCACGGTCGTTCACGGTTTCGTTGATACGAACCTTGATTTTCGCGTGCAGGGCAGCTTCGCCGGCGCGGAATACACGGTCGACTTCCTGCAGGTCCGCGAACACACGGCCTTCGCCCTTGGCATTGATCGCTTCACGGGTCATGTAGTACAGACCCAGTACAACGTCCTGCGACGGAACGATGATTGGCTCACCGTTGGCTGGCGACAGGATGTTGTTGGTGGACATCATCAGCGCACGCGCTTCGAGCTGGGCTTCCAGCGTCAGCGGTACGTGAACAGCCATCTGGTCACCGTCGAAGTCGGCGTTGTATGCCGCACAAACCAGCGGGTGCAGCTGGATTGCCTTGCCTTCGATCAGAACCGGTTCAAACGCCTGGATACCCAGACGGTGAAGGGTCGGTGCACGGTTGAGCAGCACTGGGTGTTCGCGAATCACTTCAGCGAGAACGTCCCAGACCTCTGGCAGCTCGCGCTCGACCATCTTCTTGGCAGCCTTGATGGTGGTCGCCAGACCACGCATTTCCAGCTTGCCGAAAATGAACGGCTTGAACAGTTCGAGAGCCATCTTCTTAGGCAGACCGCACTGGTGCAGACGCAGGGTCGGACCTACGGTAATAACCGAACGACCCGAGTAGTCAACGCGCTTACCGAGCAAGTTCTGACGGAAACGACCTTGCTTACCCTTGATCATGTCAGCCAGGGATTTCAGAGGACGCTTGTTCGAACCGGTAATGGCGCGACCGCGACGACCGTTGTCCAGCAGCGCATCCACAGCTTCCTGCAGCATGCGTTTTTCGTTGCGCACGATGATGTCCGGAGCGGACAGATCCAGCAGGCGCTTCAAACGGTTGTTACGGTTGATCACTCGACGATACAGATCGTTGAGATCGGAAGTCGCAAAACGACCGCCATCCAGCGGGACCAGTGGACGCAGATCTGGCGGCAGAACCGGCAGAACGGTCAACACCATCCACTCAGGCAGGTTGCCGGAACCCTGGAAGGCTTCCATCAACTTCAGGCGCTTGGACAGCTTCTTGATCTTGGTTTCGGAGTTGGTTTGCGGAATCTCTTCGCGCAGACGGCCAATCTCGTGCTCCAGATCGATAGCGTGCAGCAGTTCGCGGACAGCTTCAGCCCCCATGCGGGCGTCGAAGTCGTCACCGAACTCTTCGAGGGCTTCGAAGTACTGCTCGTCGTTCAGCAGCTGACCTTTTTCAAGGGTGGTCATGCCTGGATCGATAACGACGTAGCTCTCGAAGTAGAGAACACGTTCGATATCACGCAGGGTCATGTCCATCAGCAGGCCAATACGGGACGGCAGCGATTTCAGGAACCAGATGTGGGCAACCGGCGATGCCAGTTCGATGTGAGCCATGCGCTCACGACGGACCTTGGCCAGTGCAACTTCAACGCCGCACTTCTCGCAGATCACGCCACGATGCTTCAAGCGCTTGTACTTACCGCACAGGCACTCGTAATCCTTGACCGGGCCAAAGATCTTGGCGCAGAACAGGCCGTCACGCTCAGGCTTGAACGTACGGTAGTTGATGGTTTCCGGCTTTTTAACTTCACCGAACGACCACGAACGGATCATCTCAGGCGATGCCAATCCGATTCGGATGGCGTCGAACTCTTCGACTTGACCCTGGTTTTTCAGCAAATTCAGTAGGTCTTTCAAGGCCTTTCCTCCTGGCGGAGCAGAGAGTGGTCATGCCGACCCACTCTCGATTCGCGTCACGTGTTATTCGGTTTCCAGATCGATATCGATACCGAGCGAACGGATTTCTTTGATCAACACGTTGAAGGACTCGGGCATGCCCGGCTCCATACGGTGATCGCCGTCCACGATGTTTTTGTACATCTTGGTACGACCGTTCACATCGTCCGACTTCACTGTGAGCATTTCTTGCAGAGTGTACGCCGCGCCGTATGCTTCCAGCGCCCAGACCTCCATCTCCCCGAAACGCTGACCACCGAACTGCGCCTTACCACCCAGCGGCTGCTGGGTGACCAGGCTGTAAGAACCAGTGGAACGCGCGTGCATCTTGTCGTCCACCAAGTGGTTCAGCTTCAGCATGTACATGTAGCCAACAGTTACCGGACGCTCGAATTTGTTACCGGTACGACCGTCAAACAGTTGCATCTGGCCACTGTCTGGCATGTCCGCCAGGCGCAGCATCGCCTTGATTTCGCTTTCCTTGGCACCGTCGAAAACCGGAGTTGCCATTGGAACGCCGCCACGCAGGTTCTTCGCCAGATCCAGGATTTCCTGATCAGACAGGTCGTCCAGGTTTTCCTGACGGCCGCCGATCTCGTTGTAGATCTCGCTCAGGAACTTGCGCAGTTCAACGACTTTACGCTGCTCTTCGAGCATGCGGTTGATCTTCTCGCCCAGACCCTTGGCCGCGAGGCCCAGGTGAGTTTCGAGAATCTGACCAACGTTCATACGCGAAGGTACACCCAACGGGTTGAGGACGATATCCACAGGTGTGCCATTGGCATCGTGTGGCATGTCTTCAACCGGCATGATCACGGAGACCACACCCTTGTTACCGTGGCGACCGGCCATTTTGTCGCCCGGCTGGATGCGGCGACGGATGGCAAGGTAGACCTTGACGATTTTCAGCACGCCTGGAGCCAGGTCATCGCCCTGCTGCAGTTTGCGCTTCTTGTCTTCGAACTTGTCGTCCAGCAGACGGCGACGATCAACGATGTAAGCCTGAGCTTTCTCAAGTTGTTCGTTCAGCGCGTCTTCAACCATGCGCAGTTTGAACCACTGGCCATGCTCGAGACCGTCGAGGACTTCGTTGGTGATTTCCTGACCTTTCTTCAGGCCAGCACCACCTTCGACGGAACGACCGACCAGCGCCTGACGCAGACGCTCGAAGGTTGCGCCTTCAACGATGCGGAACTCTTCGTTCAGATCCTTGCGGATCTCGTCCAGCTGGCTCTTCTCGATGGACAGAGCACGAGCATCACGCTCAACGCCGTCGCGGGTGAAGACCTGAACGTCGATGACAGTACCTTTGGTACCGGTCGGTACGCGCAGGGAGGTGTCTTTAACGTCGCTGGCTTTTTCACCGAAGATTGCACGCAGCAGTTTTTCTTCTGGCGTCAGTTGGGTCTCGCCTTTCGGAGTGACCTTACCGACCAGAATGTCGCCTGCGCCAACCTCAGCACCTACATAAACGATACCGGCTTCGTCGAGTTTGTTCAGCGCTGCCTCACCCACGTTCGGGATGTCAGCGGTGATTTCCTCTGGGCCAAGCTTGGTGTCACGGGCCACACAGGTCAGTTCCTGAATGTGGATCGTGGTGAAGCGGTCTTCCTGAACAACACGTTCGGACAGGCAGATGGAGTCTTCGAAGTTGAAGCCGTTCCACGCCATGAACGCGATGCGCATGTTCTGACCCAGCGCCAGTTCACCCATGTCAGTGGACGGGCCGTCGGCCATGATGTCGCTACGCTGAACGCGATCACCCTTGCTCACCAGCGGACGCTGGTTGATGCAGGTGTTCTGGTTCGAGCGGGTGTATTTGGTCAGGTTGTAGATGTCGACACCGGCTTCGCCTGGCTCAACTTCGTCATCGGCAACACGAACCACGATACGGCTGGCATCAACGGAGTCGATCACGCCACCACGACGAGCCACGACGCAAACGCCGGAGTCACGGGCAACGTTGCGCTCCATGCCGGTACCTACCAGCGGCTTGTCGGCACGCAGGGTGGGTACAGCCTGACGCTGCATGTTCGAACCCATCAACGCACGGTTGGCGTCGTCGTGCTCAAGGAACGGAATCAGCGACGCTGCAACCGAAACAACCTGCTTCGGCGAAACGTCCATCAAGGTGACGTCTTCCGGCGCCTTGACGGTGAATTCGTTCAGGTGACGAACAGCGACCAGCTCGTCGATCAGGTGGCCTTTGTCGTTCATGGTCGCCGAAGCCTGCGCGATCACGTGATCGGCTTCTTCAATAGCGGACAGGAAGACGATCTCGTCGGTCACCAGACCTTCTTTGACCACGCGGTACGGGCTTTCCAGGAAGCCGTACTGGTTGGTGCGGGCATAGGCTGCCAACGAGTTGATCAGACCGATGTTCGGACCTTCCGGCGTTTCGATAGGGCAAACGCGACCGTAGTGTGTCGGGTGTACGTCACGAACTTCGAAACCTGCGCGCTCACGGGTCAGACCGCCCGGGCCGAGGGCAGATACACGGCGCTTGTGCGTGATCTCCGACAGCGGGTTGTTCTGGTCCATGAACTGGGACAGCTGGCTGGAACCGAAGAATTCTTTGACCGCAGCGGCGACCGGCTTGGCGTTGATCAGGTCCTGAGGCATCAGGCCTTCGCTTTCTGCCATCGACAGACGCTCTTTGACCGCACGCTCAACACGTACCAGACCCACACGGAACTGGTTCTCGGCCATCTCGCCTACGCAACGGACCCGACGGTTACCCAAGTGGTCGATGTCGTCGACGATGCCTTTGCCGTTACGGATATCGACCAGGGTCTTGAGGACCGCAACGATATCTTCCTTGCACAGCACGCCAGAACCTTCGATCTCGGTGCGACCGATACGACGGTTGAACTTCATCCGGCCTACAGCCGACAGATCGTAACGCTCCGGGCTGAAGAACAGGTTGTTGAACAGGGTCTCGGCAGCATCCTTGGTTGGCGGCTCGCCAGGACGCATCATGCGGTAGATCTCGACCAGGGCTTCCAGCTGGTTGCCGGTCGAATCGATCTTCAGCGTGTCAGAGATGAACGGACCGCAATCGATGTCGTTGGTGTACAACGTTTCGATGCGAACAACCTGAGCCTTGGCAATCTTGGCCAGGATTTCGGTGTTCAGCTCGGTGTTGCATTCAGCAATGATTTCGCCGGTGGCTGGGTGAACAATGGCCTTGGCAGTGGTACGGCCGAGCACGTAGTCCAGCGGAACGTCGAGGGCTTTGATACCCGCTTTTTCCAGCTGGTTGATGTGGCGCGCGGTAATACGGCGGCCTTGCTCGACGATGACCTTGCCCTTGTCGTCCAGGATATCCAGAACGGCAATTTCACCACGCAGACGCTGAGGCACCAGCTCCAGGCTCAGGTTTTCGCCCTGCACGTGGAATACGTTGGTGGTGTAGAAAGCGTCCAGCACTTCTTCAGTGGTGTAGCCCAGCGCGCGCAGCAGAACCGAAGCAGGCAGCTTGCGACGACGGTCGATACGGACGAATACGCAGTCTTTCGGATCGAATTCGAAGTCCAGCCACGAGCCACGGTAAGGAATGACGCGAGCGGAGTACAGCAGTTTGCCGGAACTGTGCGTCTTGCCGCGGTCGTGGTCGAAAAACACGCCCGGGGAACGGTGCAGCTGGGAAACGATAACGCGCTCGGTACCGTTGATAACGAAGGTACCGTTCTCAGTCATCAGGGGGATTTCACCCATGTAGACTTCTTGCTCTTTGATGTCCTTGATCGCTTTGTTCGACGATTCTTTGTCGAAAATGATCAGGCGGACTTTTACCCGCAAAGGTACGGCGTACGTTACGCCGCGCAACACACATTCCTTGACATCAAAAGCCGGTTCGCCCAGACGATATCCGACGTACTCCAGGGCAGCATTGCCGGAGTAGCTGATGATCGGGAAAACGGATTTGAAGGCCGCATGCAGGCCCACGTCGCGGAACTGATCTTTAGTCGCTCCCGCTTGCAAGAATTCACGATACGAATCCAGCTGGATGGCCAGGAGGTAAGGCACATCCATGACGTCCGGCAACTTGCTAAAGTCCTTGCGGATACGTTTTTTCTCAGTGTATGAGTAAGCCATCAGCGTTCCCCAGCTTGGTCACCTGCTTGTTTGGCCTCTCCCGACGGAAGCGGCCAGAAAATCTTGCAAACCCCATGGTTTGCGCCACCATTCGCGGTGGTTGAAGCACGTTACGGCGTCGACCTGATCGACTGCCAATAACGGAAAAAGGCCGGTGGCAAAAGCCACCAGCCATCAGCCGTTCGCTCAACGCTTGGGCTGGAGACGCAAGGTCGAAATTACTTGACTTCGACTTTAGCGCCAGCTTCTTCCAGCTTCTTCTTGGCGTCAGCAGCGGCTTCTTTCGAAACGCCTTCAGCAACGACCTGAGGAGCGGTGTCAACTTTCTCTTTGGCTTCTTTGAGGCCCAGACCGGTCAGTTCACGAACGGCCTTGATCACGTTGACTTTCTTCTCGCCGGCTTCAACCAGAACAACGTTGAATTCGGTTTGCTCTTCAACAACAGCGGCAGCAGCAGCTGGACCAGCAGCAGCAACAGCAGCGGTCACGCCGAAGGTTTCTTCCATCGCTTTGATCAGCTCAACAACTTCCAGAACGGTTTTCTGGCCGATTGCTTCGATGATTTGCTCGTTAGTCAGAGACATGACTATATATCCTGTATTGGGGGTGACGGCCTACGCGACCATCAAATTAAACATATGATTTCGAAAGTGCTTGCGATGCCTTAGGCAGCAGAAGCTTCTTTCTGGTCGCGAATAGCTGCCAAAGTACGAGCCAGCTTGCTGGTAGCGCCTTGAATCACGCTCATCAGCTTCGCAATGGCTTCGTCGCGGGTCGGCAGGGTAGCCAACACGTCGATTTCGTTTGCGGCAAGGAACTTGCCGTCGAACGCAGCTGCCTTGATCTCGAACTTGTCCTGACCTTTAGAGAACTCTTTGAACAAACGGGCAGCAGCGCCAGGATGTTCGTTGGAGAACGCAATCAAGGTAGGGCCAGTGAAGACGTCGTTGAGGACACTGAATTCAGTGTCAGCAACCGCACGCTTGAGCAGGGTGTTACGTACGACACGTACGTAAACGCCAGCTTCACGAGCCTCTTTACGGAGTCCGGTCATCGCGCCTACAGTCACGCCACGGGCATCAGCCACAACAGCGGACAGAGCGACTTTGGCAGCCTCGTTGACTTCAGCGACGATGGCCTTCTTGTCTTCGAGTTTAATTGCCACGGGTTTAACTCCTGCTTGTTACCGTTTCATCTGGCCGAGGCCTGATGTCGTTTTGGTGTCTGATTCGGTAAGGAACCGGGAGCACCATCTGCGTAGGCTTGTGTTTTAAGACTTGCGCCGCCTACGGTCTTGGATAGCCCCCGCCAGGCAGGGACCCCAATCTTTGCAGCGGTGCGGCGAACCGCACCCTGCCAGTCTTACGCGTTCAACGAACCTTGGTCGATGACCAGGCCTGGACCCATGGTGGTGCTCAGGGTAACGCGCTTGACGTAAATACCTTTCGAGGAAGCTGGCTTGATACGCTTCAAATCAGCGATCAGGGCTTCAACGTTCTCGCGCAGCTTGTCAGCTTCGAAACCGACTTTGCCAACGGAGGTGTGGATGATGCCGTTTTTGTCGGTGCGATAACGAACCTGACCCGCTTTTGCGTTTTTAACCGCAGTAGCAACGTCTGGAGTCACGGTACCGACTTTAGGGTTAGGCATCAGGCCACGAGGACCCAGAACCTGACCCAGCTGACCTACTACGCGCATTGCATCCGGGGATGCGATAACGACGTCATAGTTCAGGTCGCCGCCTTTCATTTCGGCAGCCAGGTCGTCCATACCAACGCGGTCAGCGCCGGCAGCCAAAGCAGCTTCAGCAGCTGGACCCTGGGTGAAGACAGCAACGCGAACGGTCTTGCCAGTGCCGTGTGGCAGCACGGTAGCGCTACGAACGACCTGGTCGGATTTACGCGGGTCAACACCGAGGTTCACAGCAACGTCGAAGGACTCGCTGAATTTAACGGTCGACAGCTCAGCCAGCAGGACTGCAGCGTCGTTGAAGCTGTAAGACTTGCCCGCTTCGATTTTCGAAGCGATTGCCTTTTGGCGCTTGGTCAGCTTAGCCATTACACACCCTCCACGTTAAGGCCCATGCTACGAGCAGAACCGGCGATGGTACGCACGGCTGCATCCAGGTCAGCTGCAGTCAGATCAGCCTTTTTAGCCTTGGCGATATCTTCCAGCTGAGCACGGGTAACAGTGCCGACTTTGACGGTGTTAGGACGAGCCGAACCGCTGGTCAGGCCAGCAGCTTTCTTCAGCAGAACCGAAGCAGGGGTACTTTTGGTTTCAAAAGTGAAGCTACGGTCGCTGTATACAGTGATGATCACTGGAGTCGGCAGGCCTGGTTCCATACCCTGAGTACGGGCGTTGAAAGCCTTGCAGAACTCCATGATGTTCACGCCGTGCTGACCCAGAGCCGGACCAACAGGTGGGCTTGGGTTAGCCTGAGCGGCCTTCACTTGAAGCTTGATGTAAGCGGTAATCTTCTTGGCCATGAGGCACTCCAATTACGGGTTCAGACGCCTCGAAAGGCTCCCCGGTTACTTGCGCGTTTATCCCAGTGACGACAAAACCCCACAGCCCAAGGCTGTGGGGTATGGGATTCCAAATTCAACTATGCCTTTTCGACCTGGCTGAACTCGAGCTCTACCGGAGTAGAGCGTCCGAAAATGAGCACTGCGACCTGAATCCGGCTCTTCTCGTAGTTAACTTCTTCAACCGTACCGTTGAAATCCGCGAACGGACCGTCGGTAACACGAACCACTTCACCCGGTTCGAACAGCGTTTTGGGCTTGGGCTTGTCGCTACCATCGGCAACGCGACGCAGAATCGCCTCTGCTTCTTTATCAGTGATCGGTGCAGGCTTATCAGCCGTACCGCCAATGAAACCCATCACACGAGGCGTGTCCTTGACCAAGTGCCAAGTACCCTCGTTCATGTCCATCTGGACAAGCACATAACCAGGGAAGAATTTACGCTCGCTCTTGCGCTTCTGGCCGTTGCGCATCTCTACCACTTCTTCGGTAGGGACCAGAATTTCGCCGAAGCCATCTTCCATGCCTGCCAGTTTCACACGCTCAATCAGAGAGCGCATGACATGCTTCTCGTAACCCGAGTAGGCATGCACTACGTACCAACGCTTAGCCACGGGACACCCTTAGCCGACAATCAGGGAAACAAGCCAGCCGAGCAGGGAATCGAGCCCCCACAACAGCAGCGCCATAACCAGAACCACAGCAACCACGATAAGGGTTGTCTGGGTGGTTTCTTGACGAGTAGGCCATACGACTTTACGAATCTCAGCGCGAGCTTCCTTGGCCAACACGAAGAAAGCCTTGCCCTTGCCAGTCTGCAAACCCACATAGGCTGCGATAGCGGCAATCACGAGCAAAGCGAGCACGCGATACAGGATTGGCTGCGCCGAGTAGTATTGATTTCCGACGACACCCACCACGACCAGGAGGACTACAACGAGCCACTTCACAAGATCAAAACGGGAGTCAGGGGCTTCAGCCTTTGGATTCATCTACGAAAATCCTGTGAAAAGAAAGCCAGACACGTTAAGCGAATCTGGCAGGTCAGGAGGGAATCGAACCCCCAACCTACGGTTTTGGAGACCGTCGCTCTGCCAATTGAGCTACTGACCTAAAAGCTACATCAGGCCGACCATTATGCGGACCCGACAGGAAGATTTCAACAGCTATTCGATTGAGGCGAAACCCACCACACCGACACTGCAAGGAACCACCATCACTCAGGCCTGAAGCCAAAACACCGAGCTACTCGTGACACCTAAAACAAAGGCAGATACTTTCATATCTGCCTTAGTAATGGAGCTCTTGAGCGGATTTGAACCGCTGACCTCACCCTTACCAAGGGTGTGCTCTACCAACTGAGCTACAAGAGCGAAACACATTGCACAAACAGCAAACTTGGAGCGGGTAGCGGGAATCGAACCCGCATCATCAGCTTGGAAGGCTGAGGTTCTACCACTAAACTATACCCGCAGAGCATGCTACTTACGCTCAAATATGGTGGAGGGGGAAGGATTCGAACCTTCGAAGTCGTAGACGTCAGATTTACAGTCTGATCCCTTTGGCCGCTCGGGAACCCCTCCTAAGCGAGGCGACATTCTATCTCATGCCACCCTTCTGTCAACCGTTTTTTTCAATAAAATCTTGAAGTTACAAACGTTGACCTTCGCTTCGCTAGCATTCCAACTTGGCTTGCACTGCGAAGCGGGCGCCATTCTATGCAAACTATTCCGAGGTTGCAATGCTTTCGCATGACATTATTTTACTTTTTATCTGCGGGAAGTCCTGACGCAGTCTTCCTACCAATGCGTCGTCCACCAAGCGGCGACTTTCGGGAGCAACCCTAATCCAATTGCCACTCACCGAATCGCCCATCACCCGGCCAGAGCGGACCTGGATATCCAGACTTGTCAGCCGTTGCTCGATCGTTTTTGCGGACTCCTGGGAGACATCAGCTCCCCCGAGGTAAATACACTGGCTATCCGCCGCTGTCGTGGTGCTGTCCGATCCGGACGCAGACTCACTCAAGAGGCGGATATTCTGCTGGCCGCCTTTATAGAGCGACAGCGGTGTTACTTCTTTTGGCCTCAGAGGAGCTCCCTGCTGGTGCCACACGTAATACAGCCCGTTCAACATCACCAACAGCAAAAACACCCAGCGCATAGCGGCCTCATCCTTACTGCGTAGATTACTTGCGCAATCTCAGACTCAACTCTCCACCACTGAAGGAGCGCACCTGGTCGTTTATTTTCAAACGAAGTGCACCCACGGCATCCACACCCATTACAACACCTTCGATCGCGCCTGAGCCTGCCAGCAACGTTACGGGCTCGTTTTGCCACAAATGGTTACGCTCCCACTCCTCTTGAAAGACCGCAAACCCGCCCTCGCGATGGGCAGCCAGGTGGGTGTTCAGCTCTGCACTTAGCAAAGAGGCAATATTATTGCGATCCACCGCAGCGCCCGTCTCTAGCATCACGGATGTCCAGGACTGATCCACCTCGTCTGAAGCGCGCATATTAATGTTGATGCCGATACCGATCACGACATGGCACACGTCCGCGGGGTCTCCAGTAAGCTCTAACAACACGCCTGCGAGCTTTCGCCGGCGAACCAGAATGTCGTTGGGCCATTTCAGACCCGCATCCTTCACCCCCAGCCCTCGCAACGCATTGACGACCGCCAGCCCGACGACAAGGCTCAAGCCCTCAAGTTGCCGCATACCGCCGTCCACACGCAACACGAGGCTGTAGTAGAGATTCTCGGCAAAGGGGCTGACCCATTTGCGCCCGCGACGTCCACGGCCAGCGGTCTGCTGCTCGGACATCACCACGAGAGGCAAAGGCTCGCCCTGGGCCGCTAGGCGCATTGCCTCGGCATTAGTGGAGTCAATGGTGTCATGGACTCGAATCGACCAGCCCAACTCGTAATGGCTTGCCGCCAGCCGCTGCTGATCCAGCAAAAACAGAGGGCTGCTCAGGCGATAGCCGCGACCGCGTACCTTGTGTATTTCGATGCCGGTGTCAGCCTGCAACTGCTGGAGGCGCTTCCAGACGGCGCTGCGACTCACGCCCAACACCGCGCCCAGATCCTCACCCGAATGAAATTCGCCATCACTCAGGAGCTTTAACAGCGTCCGCATCAGTGATCCGCCTTGGAATAAGGGACGCATGATAGCCACGCCCAAAGCCGATGCATAGAAGCCCGAACCTGCCACATGACAGTCTCAGCAACCTGGGGCAGCGAATTCATTCGCGAGACTTCAGTTCAGACTGATTAAGGTGGGTCGCATGCGGCTCCCCATCGCGATTGACTTCGCTCCCACAGGTCGGGGCAGGACAAAGGCCGGAGCTGATAATTTTCTTGGCGCAAAAACAAAACCCCATCTGCGTGAGCAGATGGGGTTCTGGAATTTAATCTTGACGATGACCTACTCTCACATGGGGAAACCCCACACTACCATCGGCGATGTATCGTTTCACTTC